>NZ_BAAILO010000555.1:77626-164427 GCF_054589115.1 Cupriavidus sp. 8B
GCCGTCCTTGGTCACGGTCGGGCCGCCGAAGCTGCGCTCCAACACCACGTTACGGCCCTTCGGGCCCAGGGTCACCTTAACGGCGTTGGCGAGGATGTTCACGCCTTCCACCATCTTGGCACGTGCGGCGTCGCCGAAAATTACGTCTTTTGCTGCCATGTCTTGAATCTCCGAATCTGGAAAGACCGTCGCGCGCCGTCTCTATATGAGAGATATGAGAGGGGGACGGTCGGGAATCTGGGGTATTTGTTTGGTGTGACGGGCGCCGGCTTACTTGTTGACCACCGCCATGATGTCTTCTTCGCGCATGACCAGCAGCTCCTGGCCATCCACCTTCACGGCTTGGCCGGCGTACTTGCCGAACAGCACGCGGTCGCCAACCTTGACATCCAGGGCAATGTTGTTGCCCTTGTCATCCTTCTTGCCGGGACCGACTGCCAGCACTTCGCCCTGGTCGGGCTTCTCGGCAGCATTGTCAGGAATCACGATACCGGACGAGGTCTTGGTTTCGTTGTCCAGACGCTTCACGATGACGCGGTCGTGCAAAGGACGCAGGTTCATATTGACTCCTAGATGCAAGGTGTATTTTTAATCACAATCAGCCAGCTACCGAGGCGACGGCCGTCTGAAATGTTCAGAGTGTCGCAAGGGGAGACGCTTGGCACTCTCCCCTGACGAGTGCTAATTATGGGGACGAGGTATGTCCATTTCAAGACATGAGTTGCGGAAAAACTAAGGCTTGTGTGCTGGCGTACAGCCGGAAGCTATCCCGCAATCGCGTTGATTTCGCATCTGTGGCGAGGCTCAGGGCGGCCAGGACGGACAGCGGGACCGACACTTGGACAGAGCGCGATAAGGACGTTGAATCTACGATGAGATTTGGCTGGGGAGATACAGAGGCCAGGACGTCGAGAAGCTCAAGCGGGGCGTCATGCTCGCAGTCATTGCTGCCTGAATAGCGTGTGCGCCCGCCAAGCGTCGTTCCTGGTTGCCCTCCCTCCGTCTTGTCAGCGCATCGCGCCCGCGGTCTTGGACCACTCGCATGCAAGTGCACGGCTCAAGGCCATCAGAGCGAGCTCGCCCTCAGTCAAGCCTCCCAGCTGCCAAGCCGCAAGCCACGGCCGCGGGCGCACAGGGCCACCGACAAACCCAGCAAGTAATCACCTGGTTGCGCGAGAAGCACCGGCCTTCAGGCCGGTGAGGGATAGCGCATCAAGGTGAAAACATGACCATATCGTCGAGCTATACGACGATATGGCTGAACTTCGCACCAACACCCTCAGACTGGCGCCCTCCCGAGAGGGAGAGGCGCTGCTGCGCGTGCTAGGCGAACGCGTATCGCGTTTGTGGAATGCAGCCAACTATCTCTGCCGGCAAGCATTCGTTGCCGGGAAGCCTATTCCAAGCTATGCGACGCTGTGCGCGCGTCTCCCAGTCGAATACAAGACTGACTATCGCGCGCTGCCGTCGGACATCGCACAGGAAACGCTCAAGAAACTGGCCGAGGCCTGGAAATCGTTCCGCGCGCTGCGCCAGGAATGGAAGGCGGGGCGCCTGAAGCACAAGCCCGGCCTGCCACGGTATCGCAAGGACCGCAAGCTCAAGTCCGAGCAGCGGCCCTTCGATTTCATCCCCATCAAGTCGGCACGCACCTATGATGTCGCCGATGCCTTCCGCCTGACCCTGCCAGCCGACCTTCGCTCGAAGGGCCGGCTCTCGATGAAGTATGTGGGTTGCGAACGGTATCGCGGAACGCGTAAGCGTGCTGAAGTGATGTGGGACAAGGCGCGTCAGCGCTGGTATCTGAAGTACGCAGTGGAAGTGGCCGACGGCGTTTTCCGCTAGCCTTTCCGAAGAACCCGGCACCCAAGGTGCCGCTCAAGATCGGCATCTTCGAGGATCTCGTCCCATGCGAGCAGGACCTCTCCCTGAGCGAGGCGGAATTGCGCGAGGCGATCCGCACCTGGTGCCGCGGCACCCGCTACTGGGCTTGCCTTATCGAAGGCGCATCGCGGGTGGATCTGGCCGGCGAGGAGGCCGGGCACGTCCGACCGGAGGATGCAAAGCGTGCGCAGCAACTGCAAGCGAGGCATACCCCCACGGCGCGATCCAAACCGTCGAAGACGTCGTCACCAAGCTGAATCGGCACGATAATCTCAGCAAGGCGGAAGGCGCGTCAGCAAGCCAAGCGAAGGGAATTTCCACACCGATCGAGGACCGCATCCGAGAATAACGCCCATCCTTTACGGCGTCTCTACTCCTCCAGCCGGGCATGCTGTTCCCTGGCCGCATCCTCGTCGATCTTGGCCGCATGGACCGCCGCCTGTTCGATCCAAGGTGCATGCGCCTTGGGAACGACCAGCATCGTCAACCCCAGTCCGTTCATCACACGCAGGGCGTGCTCCAGTTTGACGCCCTTGCCGTTCTCGAGCTTGGACAGCATGCCGACAGAGACACCGCAATTCCTCGCCGGCTGATCAATTGGCATCCCTTCCCCTGCCCGAGATGCTCGAATGCGGTCGCCCAGTTGGTGAATGGCGCAAATCGTCGAGCGCGACGGTGGCGGTCGCGCTCGCGGTGGCGGTGGCGGTCGCGGTCGCGGTCGCATCAATTGACGTCCTCGCCCGCCCTAAAGGGCGGGGATTCCTTCTACAAGACGGCCACGTCCGGCCGCGAAACTGGAAGATGTCGGGCCGCCTTGCAGCCCCGTGCCTACGGCACGGGCGAGCATCCCCTTGTTGAGGATGTTCTTTGCTGCGTTGACGTCACGGTCGTGCAGCGTGCCACAGAACTCGCATCTCCAGGTTCTTATTCCAAGACCTGCTGCACCTTTCGGGCCCGTGCGCGAATCGCAGCACGAACAGGTCTGGGTTGAATACCCTTCATCGACTTCCTCGAACCATACGCCGGCGTCTGCGCCCTTGTACTGCAGCATGGTCCGGAACGCACTCCAGCCCGCGTCGAGCACCGACTTTGCCAGTCGGGTCTGCGCTAGGGCGGACGCGTTCACGTTGCCGATGAAGATGGCACTGTACTCGTTCACGAGCCCAGTGCTAAGTTTATGAAGCGCGTCCTTGCGACGGGCCTTCACCTTGGCGTGAAGTGCGGCAACACGCTGCTTCTTGTTCGCGCGCTGGGCGGCAGCGATTGCCGGTTCCAGGTCGCGATGGAGGCGGTGGGCCTCAACCTTCAACCCATCGCTCGTAGCGAAGAAATCCTTCAGACCAAGGTCAATGCCAACCGCCTTCGTCTCTCGCGACATCGGCGGCTGTTTGCGCTGAACGGTGACATTCAGATACCATCGCCCGCGGCTGTCTTCGCTGAAGCAGCCAGTGCCCAGCTCATACTGTTGCAGGCCAAAGCTGTCCCACAATGAGAGTGGCTTGCCGCAGTACCAGACCTGCCCGCCCCTGTATCGCAAGGCCGAGGCCTTCACCGGAATCCAGCCGAGCGAGCGCCGTGTACCGGCTGACTTGCGCCACGCCAGGCGGCGTTTCTTGAACTGCCGGCGGCGTGTCACCAGCTCCTTGCTAATAGCCTGCACCGTTTGCGAGTGCAAAGACAGGCCTTGCTTCGCCGCGCCTGCCGTGTATCGGTCCAGCTCCGCACTGGAGCAAAATCGGCCTTCGCGCTCGAGGATTTTTAGGGACAGCTCATTCAAATAGTTCCACACGAAATTCACCTCCCGTGCTTGCGCACGCAGCAAAGCTGCATGCCGGTCTTTCAGGCGCAGGCGCAAGGTGCGAGTGGTGAAGTCCGTACTGGTCATGCATAGTATAGGCATACGCATGGCCCATGTTTTGTGTCGGGCCTTCAGGTTCGCGCTCGATGCGCTCTACATCTCCGGCCTAAAGGCCGGAGCTTTCCGCGCGCCTTGGTAATGGTCCCGGCGTGGAGGCCCGTCCCGTGAAGCAGGGCAGGCAAGCCAGCGCGGACGCTGCTGGCTATATTATTTCACGATAGTGAAGTTATTATCCTAATGCGATTGGCTGCCTTCTATGTCGAGGGGAACTGCCTCATGCCAGCCAGAGCTTGATGGTTGCGCTTGAAGCTCGCTTGGCACCTGGCATTACGCAATGCTAGCAAACGTATTGGGACCATCCTCTCTCACGTAAGTACTCGCTTTATATTTCTTCCTGCGTACTACGAGGTTTGACATGACGAATGATTCTAATCCATGACATGCTCGCGAACGTATACTCTCTTGTCACTCGTCGGCCGAGCACGAGCCGCCCGACGATAGGGCCGCCCTCCCCGCCTGAGAGGCTTCGGTGGTGACCGCCCCGTTGGTCGGCTAGATACGGCAGCGATGGGGGGATACTGGTCTCTGTGGGGGAAGAGTTGAGACGACCAGCACGCGGGCGAAGATAGCGCGTGACTCGAATGACTGTCGGAACCAGCCAAGCTATGGATGGTGGAAGGCTCCCCGCTCTATGTGTGCCAGGGGGCCTTTCGGCCGTCCCTAGCAACTCTAAAGGGAGGATATGTTTCTTTAAAAAAGGTTTGGAAATACTCAATTGAGGATAGTAGGTTATTCCAAATCTTACACATGTGTATGCCTCTATCCCCCGGAATAACCAAATGCTTACTTCGGTATTTGTTTGCAATGAAGGACGAGGCTAACTATACGTGTGCGTGAGGACCGCTTCGCGGTCGGGCAGCCAGGGCGGAGTATTGCTATTGTGATGCCGCCCGATATTCCCGCCGATTGCGTTGTGTGTTGCTTGCCCGTGCAGCGGTCCCTGGTAAGCACATAGGTCCGTCAGTCTACGGCTCCGTAGCCCCTCTTCGCCCCCCCTTCTCCTTGTCGCCCCGTCCGTGCCCCCCGCCCCGGCCTGTTGCCAGTTCTCGGCCAAAGCCGCCGGTCGCTTCCTGCCTGCAGGCCGGGGAGACCGCGCGCCGGGCTGACGCCATAGGGTGAATCCGGGCACTTCGCTCGGGTGTGGCAAAGTAACATACCGTAGATGCCAAACTCCACCCAATTCCGAGCCGTTTGTACATGTGGCAAGTTGATCCTACCTCTCTTCGCCTTTTTATCGCGGTTTGCGAAGAGGGCACCATCGCCCGCGCCAGCGAGCGAGAATTTATCGCCCCATCCGCGGTCAGCAAACGCATCGCCGATATTGAAGACGGCTTCCACACCCCTTTGCTAATCCGCAGTCAACGCGGCGTAACGCCAACGCCGGCGGGAGAAGCATTGCTGCGCCATGCACGCCAGATCATGCGCGACATTGAACGCCTGCATGCCGAGTTGGGCGAGTACGCCGACGGTGTGCGTGGTCATGTTCGCATGCTCGCCAACGTTTCTTCCATGGTTGAATTCCTGCCGGAGGAACTGACCAGCTTCCTCCAGCAGAACCCCGGCATCCAGGTGGACCTCGAGGAGCGCATCAGCCCTGATGTCGTCCGCAGCGTAGCGGAGGGTAATGCCGACCTCGGGATCTGCCGCAGTTATGTGGCAACCGGTGATCTCGAGACTATCCCCTATCGCGCAGATCATCTCGCCGTAGTGGTCAATGCGCATCATCCACTGGCCGCCAGCCACACATTGTGCTTTGAGGACACCCTTGATTACGATCAGCTTGGTCTCTCATCGACAAACTCGCTGCACACGTTGATGACCCGCCTCGCCGCCGAGAAAGGCCGCACCCTCCGAATCCGTACCCATGTATCGACGATAGACGGCGCCTACCGCCTAATCCAAGCCGGGCTGGGACTCGGCATCCTGCCGATTGAAGCCGTAGGGCGCTATGCTGAAATGTATGGCCTGCGCGCCATTCCCCTTAGTGACGCTTGGGCAACCGGCCAATTCGTGATATGCGTGCGCAATACAGATTCACTCTCGCTGGCAGCGCGCAAGCTGCTCGACCATTTGCTGGCACGCGTCCCCGTGCCTTGCTCCCCTCCCCCCTCCTTGCCCTGACCGGGCGGGATAGTCACCATCGCGAACCGCGATGGACTCGCTCGCCAACCACGTCTTTCCCCTAGTAGGCACCCCCGGTTAGCCTCGAGTCTCAAAGAAATGCATCAGGAGACTAGGCATGGCCGTTCAAGGAAACACCGTTGTCGTGAATGAAGTTGGTCTGCGCGACGGCTTGCAGGCTGTCGTGCGGACCATGCCGACGATTGGCAAGCAAAAGTGGATTGACGCCGCCTACGACGCAGGTGTACGGCATATGGAGGTGGCTTCCTTTGTATCGCCGAGGCTTCTGCCGCAGATGGCGGACGCAGCTGAAGTGATCGCGCACGCGCGCTCCCTGCCAGGGCTGGTGATTACGGCGCTCGTGCCCAATTTGCGCGGCGCAGAAATGGCAGTGACGGCTGGAGCGCACCGCATCGTTGTCCCGATCTCCGTCAGTATCGAACACAGCCTGGCCAATGTCCGCAAGACACCCCGGCAAATGATCGACGAATTCCGCAGCATACGTGAGTTGCTGGACGGCGATCCTCGCGGCGCTACAACGACTTTAATCGCCGGCTTGTCGACCGCATTTGGCTGCACGCGCCAGGGTCACGTCCCGACTGCCGACGTGTGCGAGATCACGCGACTGGCGGTCGCAGCCGGATGCGACATGCTCTCCCTGGGCGACACCACCGGCTACGCTACGCCGGGCCAGGTGGGGAGGCTCATCGACGCCGTGCGGGCAGTGGTGGGCGAGATGCCCATGGCCCTGCATTTCCACGACACGCTCGGCATGGGCCTGGCCAACACCATTGCTGCGATGCAGCACGGCATCCGCGAATTTGACGCCTCGCTCGCCGGGCTTGGCGGCTGCCCGGCTGCGCCGGGCGCATCGGGCAATGTCACGACCGAAGATCTGGTCTTCATGCTGGAAAGTATGGGGTATTCCACTGGGATCGACATTGGCCGGCTGGTCGCTTCTCGCGCTCTTCTGGAGGACTACCTACCAGGTGAGCCGTTGCACGGCCACATCGCGCGCAGCGGCCTTCCGAAGAACTTCGCAGACGTGTTGCACGACGAGGTAGCACGCGAGCCCGCGCCTAAACCGATGGTAGACACTGTGGCGGATCCCGCCAGGCTGCCGCTTGAGGGAATCCGTGTGGTTGAGATGTCGCACATGGTGATGGGACCCACTTGCGGGATGATCCTGGGCGACCTCGGTGCCGAGGTCATCAAGATCGAGCCGCCGCGGGGCGACGGTACGCGCCGCCTGCTTGGCGCCGGCGCGGGCTTCTTCCGCACCTTCAATCGCAACAAGAAAAGCTTATCGCTCGACCTAGATCAGCCGGCCGGTCGCGAGGCGCTGCAGCGACTTGTGGCTACCGCCGACGTCTTTATCGAGAACTTTAAGCCCGGCCGCATGGCCGAGTTGGGGCTTGACTACGCCACGCTACATCAAGAGAACCCGCGTTTGATCCATGTGTCGCACAAGGGATTCCTTAGCGGCCCTTACGAGGATAGGCTGGCGCTTGACGAGGTGGTGCAGATGATGGCCGGCCTAGCCTACATGACTGGACCAGTGGGCCGGCCGTTGCGTGCAGGCAGCTCGGTCAATGACATCATGGGTGGCATGTTCGGCGCCATTGGTGCCCTAGCCGCGCTCTACGCGCGCGAGCACAGCGGTGTCGGCAAGGAAGTCCAGAGCGCGCTGTTCGAGAACTGCGTTTTGCTATGCGCCCAGCATATGCAGCAGTTCGCCGTAACTGGCCGGCCCGCAGCGCCGATGCCGGAGCGTATCAACGCTTGGGCCGTGTACGACGTATTCCAGTTGGCCGGCGGCGAGCAAATGTTCTTGGCGGCGACTGGCGATGGCCAGTGGAAGTCGCTATGCGACTTGCTCGGACTCGGCGCTTTGCTGGCCGACGGGACCCTGGCGACCAACAATCAGCGTGTCCTAGCCCGTGAGCGCATCTTGCCCATCGTGGCAGGAGCCCTACGTGAGACCGATGTCACCACGCTGGCCTCGCGACTTGAGGCCGCCAAGATACCCTTTGCTGCCATCCGCCGGCCCGAGGAACTCTTTAACGATCCGCATCTACTCACCAGTGGCGGCCTCGCAGACCTGAAGCTAGACGATGGCTCCACTACGCCGATGCCGCTACTGCCGTTCTCCCTGGATGGCAGTCGTTTGCTGCCACGCCGGGCAATCCCGACGATTGGTGAGAACACCGGCGAGGTTCTACTCGGCCTCGGCTATAGCGAAGCGCAACTGCGCGAGCTTGTTGCTTCCGGTGTGGCAAAGCTGGGCGACGCGTCGGCTTGCACTGCCGATGCTGCCTGAGTTCACCATCCATCCAAAGGCAAGGAGACGAGCATGACAATCTACCGTTATGGCGACCACACGCCGACCATCCACGAAAGCTGCTACGTGGCCGACGCCGCTACAGTCCTCGGCAAGGTTACTCTACGTGAAGACAGCAGCATTTGGCCGCAAGCCGTGCTACGCGGAGACAACGAAATCATCGATATTGGCCCGGGCAGTAATGTACAGGAAGGCGCAGTTCTGCACACCGACGCAGGCTTTCCACTCACACTAGGAAGCCATGTGACAGTGGGGCATCAGGCCATGCTCCACGGCTGCACGGTGGGTGACGGCACCCTGATCGGCATCCAGGCCGTAGTGCTGAACGGAGTGGTTTTCGGCCGCAACTGCCTAGTTGGCGCTGGCGCGGTTGTCACCGAGGGGAAGGTCTTTCCGGACAACTCGCTAATACTGGGCGCCCCGGCCAAGGCCGTGAGGCAGCTTAGCGAGGCCGATATCGCAGGGCTGCGAGCGAATGCCCTCGACTACGTACAACGCGCCCGGCAGCACAAGACTAGCCTTGAGCGCATCGGCTAAACGATCGAACAACGCGTTGCAAACAGCGCTTTCCCTGGTGCTAGTACGGCAAGGGCAGCAGACCCTCATCAGCCTACAACAACTGCAAATGGAGACAACCATGCATCCCATCCTACTGCGAGCCACTGCGCGCGTTGCCGTCGCCTTTGCGTTGGCCTGCTGCACCTTGCCATCTCACGCCGCGGACAATTACCCAAGCAAGCCAATCAAGATGATCGTGCCGCATTCACCGGGCTCGACCGCAGACATGGTGGCCCGTACCGTTGCAGAGGGGCTGGGCAAGCGGCTGGGCCAACCCATCTATGTGGAGAACAACGCGGGTGCTGCCGGTATTCCCGGCACGCGGCAGCTAACCACTGCCGCCCCGGACGGATACACCATCGCCATCGTATCCTCGAACCACGCCACGAACCCTGGCCTCTATAAGCATCTTCCCTATGACTCGATCAAGGACATCACCCCAATATCCATCGTAGGTACCTCCCCAATGGTCATGGTGGTAGGTGGCAACTCCCCCTACAAAGCCGTGCAGGATCTCGTGGCCGCGGCTAAAGCCAAGCCTGGCGGTATCAGCTTCGGTTCTTCCGGTAAGGGCACCATATTGCATCTGGCCGCGGAGATGTTCCTCGACAAGACCGGGGTAAAAATGCTTCATGTGCCGTATCGTGGCGTCAACACCATGATGACTGACCTGATGGGCGGGCAGATCCAGATGGCGTTCCTAGGTATTCCTTCCGCACTGCCGCAGATCAAGGCAGGTAAGCTGGTTGCGCTGGGCGTCACCACCACGCGCCGCGCCGAGAGCTTACCAAACGTGCCGACGCTGGGGGAGGCCGGCGTCACGGACTACGACTATGAAGCCTGGGTGGCCTTAATCGGGCCAGCCGGCCTGCATCCTGCAATCACCGAAAGGCTACAAGCCGAAGTCGGAAAAGTGCTCGCGACACCTTCCGCCCGGGAAGCATTTAGTGCACAGGGCTTCGTGCCGGTAGGCAGCACACCTGCGGTCGCTTCGCAAGCAATCAAAAGCGAGATCAGCAAAAGTCTCATCCTGATCAAGCGCGCCTCCATTTCCGCCGAATAGTCCCGGCGGTTCCGGATTGAACCGCTACATCTTCCGCCGATGGCAATCAGTGCACTGGCGGAAGTGGTACAGGCACACAGGGGCGTAACCTGTATGGGGTTGTCGACGCAAGCATCGAGTATGTGAACAATCTATCCAGCGTAGCCCCGCGCTTTGTCGAATCGCTGCGGCACATCCACCGCGCCGTTGCAGCTTGCGCGCCCGGGCATCAAGTGCAGATGTTCACGCGCAAGTACGCTGCAAGTCGGCCCTGCTCCAACTTGTCGGGGCCGGACGTGGTTGCGAATCAGTGTTTGCCGCTCTAAATCTCGCAGTCGGAGCCGAAGGCGCAGAGCTGCAAGCCACTGTCCGCGGCCATTCGGCGCTCCGCGCCTTCGTCTGCGAGATATAGGGCTGTGGCAGTTGGCGTCGCAGCCGTCTTGCAGCAGGAATCCGGGTCCTTCATGGCCGAGATGACGTCAAAGTTCGAAGCTCTTCGCGCAATGCGAAGGCAGCCATAGTGCTCGGGGTAGGGGAATCCACGGAAATGCGATGTCTGCCCCGGCCTTCGGGACATTGGCAGTCAGGTTCATGCCGCCCGGAGTCAGCTTCTTCATTCCTGGTTGCCGCCGCGCCGCTAGCATATAGGGCGGTGTTAACTGTTGTCGGAACGGAGCTGCGAGGGTTACGGCGGGGGACTACTCTAGTCCGATGCGATCCTGGCCCGCTGCCTGGCTGCTGCCAGCTTCTTGTAGAACGCCGCCCGGCTGATGCCGACGCGGGCGGCAGCCTCGGCCACACGTCCGCCGCAGGCGTCGAGTGCTCGCAAGAGGTAGTCGGCTTCGAATGCAGCCATGGCGGCAGCGTATGATTGTGACGCCCGCAGGCGGTCTTGCGGCAAGTCGACTTCCGGCGAGCCCGGCGCCGCTGTCTGCAGCGGTGCCGCAACAGATGACGGCTGCGCTGCTGCGACGCAGGCGGCCGGCGCTGAAGTCCCCCGTCTGCCAAAGACCGGCGCTAGCGTGGCGGCGTCGATGGCGTCCTCGTCGCACAACATCACTACCCGTTCCAGCACATTGCGCAGCTCGCGCACATTGCCCGGCCAATCGTAGTTGGCCAGCATCTGCAGTGCATCCTCACCGAGCGTGGGTGCCTCTCTGCCTGCCTTCACGCAAAGCTCTTCGACAATGGCGTAGGCCATGGCCCGCAGGTCATGGCGGCGCTCGCGCAGGGGCGGCACTTCGATGGTGAGCACATTGAGGCGGTAGTAGAGATCGGGGCGGAACCTGCCCGAAGCCACCAGCGCGGGCAGGTCGGCTGAGGTGGCGGCGATGAAACGCACATCGGCGCGCATGATGCGGTTGGAGCCGAGTGGCTCGAATTCCTTGTCCTGCAACGCACGCAGTAGCTTGCTCTGCAGCGCGAGCGGCATGTCGCCCACTTCGTCAAGGAACAGCGTGCCACCGTGGGCTAGTTCGAACTTACCAACGCGCCCCTTGCGGTCCACGCCGGTATAGGCGCCTGGCGCCGCGCCGAAGAACTCGACTTCCAGTAACGTGTCGGGGATGGCCGCCACGTTCACTGTCACCAGCGGCTGCTCGGCCCGCGCGGACACTGCGTGGATCCCATGCGCCAGCAGCTCCTTGCCGGTGCCCGTCTCGCCCAACAGCAGCACTGGCGAATCGACCTGCGCCGCGCGCCGCGCCTGGCGTTTGGCTTCCTGCGCCGCCGGGCTGGCGCCAACGAAGCTGGCAAAGGTGTACTTGGCGCGGCGCGCCTGGTCGAGCGAACGCCGAGCCGCGGCCAATTCGGTCTGCATGCGCGAGTAGTGCGCGAAGAGCGGCGTCAGCGTCTTCAGCTCATCAAACAGCGCGAAACCGACCGCACCGATAGTCCGCCCGCTGTCGTCCTTGACCGGAAGCCGGGTGACGACCATCGGGTCGCGGTCGGTTTCCATCACGTCGAGGAAGATCGGCTTGCCGGTGGTGACCACCTCACGCATCAGGCTGTTCGGCACCACCTGCTCGCAGTCCAGGCCGATTGCGTCCTGCGGGTCGGAGAAGCCGAAGCGCGCGGCGTAGCGCTTGTTGATCCAGACCACGCGCGCATGCTCGTCGACGACGAACGTGCCTTCGCTGAAGTTCTCGAAGGTGCGAAACAGCGAATCCATTGCGCGGCGGGCGACGTCGTTGTAGTCGAGCAGCAAGGCGTTGCCGGGGGATGCGATGCGTTCCATAGGGCTGTCTACGAGCGGCTGCATATTCTCAAAATAGAGACATTAGTTTCTCACATTTTGGATTAGACGAACCGGCGCTCTGAAAGAGTCTCATAATCGAGATTTTGTTAGTGCTGCATGACGCATATTTCGTCCTTCGCCTGCCATATGGTTCCCGAGAGAGGCTGGCACGATATCTGCAGACGTTGCCCGCCCCTGGACGGATGGCGCTCACCGCAATCCGCCGCAGGAATATGCCATCGCCCCCGACAACCTCCGGGTCCGGAAGCGCTGGGTCAAGAACAATTTTCGGAGACCACATGTCTTTTGCCGTCGTCATTGGAGCCCTTGCGTTCCTGATGCTGGCCGCCTATCGCGGCTACAGCGTCATCCTCTTTGCCCCGCTCGCCGCCCTCGGCGCCGTGCTGCTGACCGACCCGTCGGCTGTGGCGCCGGTGTTCTCCGGCATCTTCATGGAGAAGATGGTCGGCTTCGTGAAGCTGTATTTTCCCGTCTTCCTGTTGGGCGCTGTGTTCGGCAAAGTGATCGAACTATCGGGCTTTTCCAAGTCGATCGTCGCGGCTGCGATCCGGTACATCGGACGCTCGCGCGCCAATGCGGTCATTGTGGCCGTTTGCGCGCTGCTGACTTATGGCGGCGTGTCGCTGTTCGTGGTCGTGTTCGCCGTGTACCCCTTCGCGGCCGAGCTGTACCGCCAGAGCAATATTCCCAAGCGGCTGATGCCGGGCGCGATCGCGCTAGGCGCCTTCTCTTTCACGATGGATTCACTGCCGGGCACGCCGCAGATCCAGAACATCATCCCGACTACGTTCTTCAAGACCACTTCGTGGGCCGCACCGGCGCTAGGCGTGATGGGCTCACTCTTCATCATCATCGTGGGTCTGTCGTACCTGGAGTGGCGCCGCCGCGCCGCAGCAGCGGCCGGCGAGGGCTACGGCACCGAGCTGCTGAACGAACCGCAGCGTGTGGAGGGCACCAAGTTGCCGCCGGCGCTGTTGGCAATCCTGCCGCTGGTGGTGGTGGGCGTGTCGAACTTCTGGCTGACGCGGATGATTCCCCAGTGGTACGGCGCCACGAACACGGTGACGCTGCCGGGCCTGTCCAGGCCGGTGGAAACCAAGATCGCCAGCGTCACGGCCATCTGGGCTGTGGAAGCGGCACTGCTGCTAGGCATCCTGGTGGTGCTAGTCACCGCCTTCGGCGCGGTACGAGAGCGCTTTGCCGACGGGACCAAGACCGCCGTCGGCGGCGCGTTGCTGGCGTCAATGAACACTGCGGCGGAATACGGCTTCGGTGGCGTGATCGCCGCCTTGCCCGGCTTCTTGCTGGTCAGCGACGCGCTGCGAGGCATCCCCAACCCACTGGTCAACGCCGCGGTGTCAGTCAGTTCGCTGGCCGGCATCACCGGATCGGCGTCGGGCGGCATGAGCATCGCGCTGGCGGCCATGTCCGATAGCTTCATCCTGGGCGCGCAAGCGGCGCAGATTCCGCTGGACGTGCTGCACCGCGTGGTGTCGATGGCCAGCGGCGGCATGGACACGCTGCCTCACAACGGAGCCGTGATCACGCTACTTGCAGTCACAGGCCTGACGCACCGCCAGTCGTACCGCGACATCTTCGCCATCACCCTGATCAAGACGGCAGCCGTCTTCTTCGTAATCACGATGTTCTACATGACCGGGTTAGTGTAAGGAGAAAGCAATGACCGACCTGAAAGGAAAGACCGCCCTCATCACCGGCTCGACCAGCGGCATCGGCCTGGGAATTGCCCGGACGCTGGCCGATGCCGGCGCCAATATCGTGCTGAACGGCTACGGTGACGTGGCCGGCGCGCTGTCCACCGTGCAATCCAGCGGCGCAGCCGCCATCCACCACCCCGCCGACATGCGCCAACCCCAGCAAATTGAGGCCATGGTGCACGCGGCTGCCGAACGCTTCGGCGGCGTCGACATTCTGGTCAACAATGCCGGCATCCAGCACGTCGCGCCGGTCGAATCGTTTCCGCCCGATTCGTGGGACGCCATCTTGGCGATCAACCTGACGTCGAGCTTCCATACCATCCGCCATGCATTGCCCGGTATGCGCGCGCGCGGCTGGGGGCGGATCGTCAATATCGCGTCGGTGCACGGGCTGGTTGGCTCCGCCGGCAAGTCGGCCTATGTGGCCGCCAAGCACGGACTGGTTGGACTGACCAAGGTGACGGCGCTGGAGACGGCGCGCACAGGCATCACCTGCAACGCGATCTGTCCCGGCTTCGTGCTGACGCCGCTGGTCGCACAGCAGATCGCCGACATCGCGGCTAGGGATGACATTTCGAGGAATGCCGCGCAGCAGCGCCTGCTCGCGGAGAAGCAACCGTCAGGACAGTTTGTCACGCCGGAGCAACTCGGCAATTTGGTGCTGACGCTGTGCTCGCCGCTTGGCGCAGAAATCCGCGGTGCAGCGCTGGCGATGGATGGAGGGTGGACGGCGCAGTAGGAAGCGCTAGCTTCCTACTGCTGCTGCGCTCGATAGCGCCGGCGCCACGTGAACAGCATGTTTGCGTTAATGCCTGCTGACCAATGTCCCGCCGCCCATCTAACGGCCGAGGCGGTCGCCCGGCTATACCGGCGACGCTGGAGCATCGAGAATCTGTTTCAGCGGCTGGAATCGGTGCTCAACAGTGAGATTCGCTCGTTGAGCCAATCGCGCGCGGCGCTGCCGGCCTTCGGCGTGGCGGCGCTCGCGTATAACGTACTGAGCGTGATTGCTAGTGCGGTGAGAATCCGGCATGAGCTGGATACCAGCGACATCGAGCTCTCACCGTATTACCTCGCCAGCGAGATCCGGGCAACGTATGCCGGCATGATGATCGCGGTGCCGCCCGAGGTGTGGCAGGCCTATGATCTCCTCACCCCAGCTCAGCTCGGTCGCGAGTTGATCACCATGGCGACGCACGTTGATCCCCGCGCGATGCGCAAACATGCGCGGGGACCGAAAGCGCCGAAGAAGAAAGGCTATGTGGCCGGATGCGTAGCACGGCGGCATGTTTCTACCGCCCGTGTCATCAAGGCTGGACGTGTCGTCTAATCACCTTGAAAGGAGTGACTGTAACGCCCCAACCAGAGCAACCGTCTTGCCCGCCAGTTCGCCCGCTCGCGCGGCCAGGTCAAAGCTCGGCTCTAAGAGCCAGCTTTCCACGATCCCGAACACATAGGCCTCATAGGCAAACGCCGCCGTCGGTATATTGGTCTCCGCTGGCAACAGCCGCGCAGCGATGGCGTGCTCAAGGCAGCCGCCGGCATGGTTGCGCAACCGGACGCTGAGCGCGATGCGCTGGTCGCGGATGATATCGGGACCGCCATGCCGGCCCCATTTGAAGAGCAGCGCGCTGATATTCAGAGCGTCGCCCCGCCCGGCCACGGTGCGAAACAGGGACTCGGCAGTAGCCACCATCGCCTGGAGCGGCGAGGAAGGCGAGCCCGTCGAAAAGGCTTCCTCGAAAGCCTCCGCGGCATCGTGGCACACGCTCTCCAGCAACCTTTGCTTGCTCTCGAAGTGCCAGTACACAGCGCCTCGGGTCACTCCTGCAAGGCGGGCGATTGCCTCCAACGTAGTATCTGCATAACCTGCGGAGCAGAACATTTGCACAGCGGCGCACATAATGGTCAGCCGGGTCTGATCCGCCTCCAGAGCTGTCCGCCTCGCCATTAGTCGATCCCCGTGTTATGCCACGAGCGCAATGAGACCGAGCGGCGCCCCTCGGCAAGCAGCGCGGTACTGATGCCGGCCTTGTAGAGACCTCGGCCGCCCCGCGCAGGGGCGAGCACCCAGGCCCGCTTGGCGAACATATGAAGGCCCACTTCGTCCGCGTTGATTATTTTTGGGCCATGCGAACCAGCTTGTCGGCCAATGTCATCAGCGTCCGGTTGCCGGTGGCCCACACGATTGCGTTCTGGACGAGGCTGGATCGCGTGGCGCCGGTATCCTCGCGGCCCATCTCCGGATTCTTATGGCAAGCGACCGGGACGTTGAGGATTAGCCGGCGTAGGCAAGAATTTGCGTGGTCACACCACACGATTTCCCGCTCGCGTCCCTCGGCAACTTTCACGGCGTAGTCCGGGTCAGCCAGCATCTGCCGGGCGAGCATGCTTGCGTCGACATGCCCGGCCTCGATAGCCTCGGCGGCCTGCTTCGGATCGGGCGTGCTGGAAAGGAACAGCCGAACATCCCTGCCCACCGCCTTGCGGAAAGCCTGCGGCTCGCCGTGCGCGAGCATGTTGCCAGAGATGCTCGTGACGTTCTCACCCATGGACTCATAGTTGCCTTCGCTGAGCGAAATGAAATCCACGCCGGCCTTGACGATGTGCGCGGCCACCTCCGCGAAGCCTTGCGGCCCCTGACCATCGGGCATGTGATCATTAACGCTCATGCGAATGCCGACCGGATAATCGGGGCCGACCTCCGCACGCACCGCGGCGACCACGTCGTGCAGCGCCCGGGCGCGGTTCTCGGCCGAGCCTCCATATTCATCCGTGCGCTGGTTTGCGAGCGGCGAAAGGAACGATGAGTAGAAATAGCACATGTGCGCGCCAATCTCGACTCCGTCGAAGCCTGCCGCCTTGGCACGGCGCGCCGCGGAGACGACCGCAGCTTCCAGTTCCTTAATCTCACCGATCGTGGCCTCTTTGGGCAGCGGCGTGACGCGGCCGCCCGGAATATAGAGGTTTTCTGGCAGGCTGCCCGCCCCCATGTCGACCGGCTTCGGGCTCGCCGACGATATCCAGTTGCCGTTGCGGGGCACACCCATGCGGCCGAAGCTCGGGAAGAGCTGCGCGAAGACCGGTGTGCCGTACGCATGCACGGCATCCGTGAGTTGCTTGAGGTCGGGGATAAATTCGTCCTTGTCATAGCGGATGTTCGGGGAGAACGGTGACTCGTTCCACGCCCGTTCGCTCGCCACCGAGCCGCCGACAATGATAAGGCCCACGCCACCCTTGGCGCGTCGCGTCAGAAACGCAAGGGTCTGGTCGCTGGGCCGGCCGTCTGCAGTCGGGCGCAGCACCGCCATCGGCCCGAGGATGATGCGGTTCTTGATTTCCAGGTTGTTGATCTTGAGGGGGCTTGCAAGCACATTGGCCTTTGTCATCGTTCAGCTCCTGCCCATCATCGCGCCAACCTTGCTGGTCGCGCCGCCGTCAATGGGAAGATTGATCCCGGTGATGAAGGTGGATTCGTCGGAAGCCAGGAACAAGCCCGCATAGGCAATGTCCAGCGGATAGCCGTGCCTGTCCAGTGACGGCGTGCTGTCGAACAACTTGCGGAAATACGGGCTTTCGTCGTAGGGACGCTGCAGCGCGGGACCCATGATTGGGCCGGGCGAAATGCAGTTCACGCGAATCCAGTGCGGCGCGCCTTCCAGTGACAACTGCCGGGTCAGCGCGATCACGCCACCCTTGCCAGCGGCGTGCGCGGTTGTGCCCAGTCCCTCGGCGGCCAACATGCCTGCGCAGGAGGCGATGTTGATGATGGAGCCACCCTTCTGCTTGGTCATGATGGGCCAGACAGCCTTGGTGGGCAAGTAGATGACGTCCAACTCCAGCCGGATGGTTTCCTTCCACTGCTCGAAAGTCATATCTGCGAATGGTGCCATGTGCACGCCCGCGCCGTTGTTGTAGAGCACGTCGATGCGGCCTTGCCTTTGCATCACGCCGTCGACCCAGGCGTTGACCTGTTCCGGCGAGGACGCGTCCACCGTGGCGACGTCGATTTTGAGGCCGCGCTGCTCGGCCAGGGCGCGGGTCTGCTCCAGCGTGGCCGGGTTGATGTCGCTGGCACACACTTTGGCGCCCGCCTCGGCGAACAGCAGCGAGACGATCTGGCCTTGGCCGCCGCCGGCGCCCGTGACAAGCGCGACTTTGTCTTGCAAGCGGCCGGCGCACGGACCCTTGCTGATGTTTGCTTCGTATTTCATCCGAATTCCTATTGATGACTCAGATATGCGGCCAGTGCGACCAGGTCGGCGTCGCTGATCTCGGTCTTGCGGAATGACGGCATGATCAGAACGCCATTGCGCACGAAATAGCGGATGAAATCTGGGTTCATGTCCTTGCGCTCTTCCAGCGCGGCGGGGATGCTGCCACCATACTTGGCCTCCAACGACGCAGTACCGGGCATACGGTCGCCGGCTGCGTGACAGGACGCGCACGATTTGTCGAATACTTGCTTGCCTCGCGCGTTCAAGGTCGTGGTGTCATAGGCCATGGCGGAGGTTGCCCAGGCCACCATCGCCGCCGCCAATATCGTGTTGAGGTTCGTCATCATTTCTCGCCTTTGCGCAGCTTCTTCGGCCAGATGCCATAACGGCCTGGAGACAGGATGCCGTTCGGGTCAATGGCGTCCTTGATGGTTTCGTGCAGGCGCAGCAGGCTGTTGTTGTTGAACGAATACAGACCCATGGCCTGATCCTGGAACTCCGGATGGCAGCGGTATTCGCCCCATCCATGCTTCGCACCGATGTCGAGCAGTGTTCTGTACGCCACGACGATGGACTTGTTCAATTCCTTGTCATCGGTGATCGGGAAGCCGACGATGAACAGGAAATTCCGTTCATAGAAGGGCGCAGGCAGCGCGAACGGCCTGAGGTTCCAGATCGGAACTTTCTGCAAAGCAGGAATGGTGCGGGCGGCTTCGTCGAACACGCGGTTGGCTTCGAGGATGCCGTCCGCAGTTTGCGGAATGACCGGCGAGAACCACATGTGGCCGCGCATCGGATTCGGATTGCCGCCGGCGCGCGTGCCCATGCCGAAGAAATCCATGTTCGGCACGCCCACATCCTGCGGATAGAAAGTCCAGTCGTCGGCAGCCTTGCGCGGATCGCTCTGGATGGGGCCATCCTGGAAGGCGACATTCTTGATGGCCTTGCTCGCCAGCTCCTTCACCGCTTCCCACTGCGCAGCTACCACCTTCGACGGGCCGTAGAATTTCAGGCTCAGGCCCCAGTACGGAATCTTGTTGTCCGCGCCGTACTTCGCCAATTCATCGGAGTAGCCAACCCTGGATTGGGCGACGAGATCAGCCTGCCGCTTCGGCAACTGAGGCGGCCCCTTGTAGAAGGCTTCGACAAGGTTCTTGGTCTTGTTGCTGACGCCAAGCAAAGGACTGAGCAACTCCGGCGTGCCGGGAGCCAAGCCGGTGTTTTCGGCATACTTAAGCAATTCAACCAGCGGATGCAGATCCTCATAGCGCGGGGCGAAAATCATGCCCTCCATGAAGGCTTCCGGCGCGGGCAGCAGCCACATGCCGATTTTGGTGACAACACCAAAATTGGACTGTGAGAAGATACCGTCCACCACCGGCCCCATGCCGTGCCGGTACTGCGCCCAGGTCTTGGATCCGGGCAGCGCACCCATACCGGTGCGCACCAACTCACCATTGGCCAGCACCACTTCCATACCGCAATGCGCGTCGAAATGGTTGCGGTAGCGCGACAAGGTGTGACCCACACCATGGTCGAGAGCGTTGCCAAGCACGCTGCCCCAGCCCGGGTCGGCCACGTCCAGCCACAGATTCAGCCCTTTTTCGCGGAGGTAGTTGTACAGGTCGAAATAGCTTACGCCGGGCTCAACGATGGCATAGGCGTTGCTCTCGTTGACCTCAATGATGCGATTCATACGCTTGAGGTCGAGTACCACACTGCCGGAATGGTTTGGCGCCGAACCGCCGTAGCCGAGGTTCTTGCCGGTGGAGATGGTGTACAGCGGAATCCTGTACTTGTTGGCGATGCGCACCACCGCCTGCACGTCCTCGACCGAGGCCGGCGCGACCGCAGCCGAAGCGCTGCGGTCAATCTCTGTGTCGCGCAGGGGTGAATAGGAATCCTTGTACGGGAATAGGTCTTCGTCGCTGGTGAATACCCAGTCCTTGCCGACGACATTGGCGAATTCCCGCAGTGCAGTGGCGAAGACTTGCGGAGATACGTTCGGTGGAGTTCTCATGGCGTCAGGCGATGATCCAGGAAAGGAGGTCGTCGGGATGGCCATCGTCGTTACCCAGCGGCGTCAGTACACGGGTACGAAGCGCATGACTACGAGCTTGCTCCGCGAGGCAGTGCCACACCGAGCGCGTGGTCAGGCCGGCAACGGCGCCTTCGCGCCGTTGCCACAGCGGCTGCAGATTCTCCTGCCACAGCCGGGTCAGGCCGCCGCTCACGTCAAGCGTCGTGCCACCTTGCACTGCCAGCGCCCTGGCATGCGCCAAACTTTCCGAAAAACGACGATCCGTGACGATGTAACGGATGTCGAAAGGACTTGACTCATTCTTTGGTGCGGAGATTCCAGCAACAAACATCGAAGGATGCGCAAGCGCTGCTAGCGCCGTGACGCTGCCAGTGGCGATGAGCAACGCGCGGCGGCTCAACCGGAGGTCTTCAAAACCCATCCTCAATCTCCGAAAAATTCGCGGTATGCAGAAAAGCCCGGAATGTGGATCGACACGCCACCATCGGCAACGAGCGTCTGCCCAGTGATGTTTCGTGCTGCGTCCGAAGCCAGGAAGGCCACGGCTTCTGCAATGTCTTCCGGTGCGCCGACGCGATCACGTGGGGTTTCATCCAGCACCAGCTTGAGCATCGCTGGGGGGAAATCCTTGGCCACGGTTTCGGTCATCACCAAGCCTGGTGCGACCGCGTTGCAGCGTACGCCTTTGCGCCCGTAGGCCGTGGCCACAGCACGCGTCATCTGCATCATCGCGGCCTTGGTCGCACTGTAGGCGTGGAATCGGATGTTGCCTTGCAAGGCCATGCCGGACACGGTGTTGACGATGGCTCCATTACCACTTTTGACCAGGTGTGGCAGCGCTTCACGGGTCACGATCATGGTGCCGCGGCAATTGGTGTTGAAGAAGGTGTCCCAGGTTTCGGTCGCCATCTCACCGATGCCGTTATCGGCGGCGACCAGTTGCTGGCCGACGGCGGTGGCATTGTTGTGCAAGATGTCGAGGCGGCCGAAATGTTCGACCGCACGCGCGACCATGGCCTTGATCGAGGCCTCGTCGGAGAGATCCATGCCGATGGCAATCGCGGCATCGCCGTACTGCGCAGCGACCGCTTGCGCGCGATCCAGCGCGATGTCGGCAATGGCGACGCGCGCGCCACGGCCTATCATCAGTTCGATTGCGGCGTGGCCGATACCGCCCGCTCCGCCCGTGACGATGGCGACCTTGCCCTCTAGGCTTAAGGCCTTGTACATAACTTTGTCTCCTCCAGCCTTGCTGGCTTTTTTTGGTCAAATATTATACGACTCGTATCGTATATTAAATACCCCCAAGAGCCACGTACTTGATTTCCAGGTAGTCGTCGACTCCGTACTTGGAGCCCTCGCGTCCCAGACCGGAAGTCTTGACACCGCCGAACGGCGCAACCTCGGTCGAGATGATGCCCTCGTTGACGCCGACCATACCGAATTCGAGCTCCTCCACGACGCGGAAAATGCGACCCACGTCGCGCGCATAAACATACGCAGCCAGGCCAAACGGCGTGTCGTTGGCCAAGGAGATTGCTTCAGCCTCTGTCTCGAAACGGAACAGGGGCGCTACCGGACCGAAGGTCTCTTCTTCGAAGATCAGCGCGTCGTGCGGCACGTCGGCCAGCACGGTGGGCTCAAAGAAGAATCCACCCAGCTCGTGCCGCTTGCCGCCGGCGACCACGCGAGCGCCCTTGGACACGGCGTCGGTGATGTGTTCCTCGACCTTGAGCACCGCGTCCTCGTTGATCAGCGGCCCCTGCACCACGCCCTCTTCCATGCCGTTGCCGACCTTCAGTGCGGCTGTGGCTTCGGCCAGCTTTTTCGCAAAAGCGTCGTAGATGCCGGATTGCACCAACAAGCGGTTCGCCGCGACACAGGCCTGGCCAGTATTGCGGTATTTGGCCGCCAGCGCGCCTTTCACAGCGGCGTCCAGGTCGGCGTCGTCGAACACGATAAAGGGCGCGTTGCCACCCAGCTCCATGCTTGTCTTCTTGATGGTCGGCGCACATTGGGCCAACAACTGCGCACCCACTTCAGTGGAGCCCGTAAACGACAGTTTGCGCACGACGGGATTAGCCGTCAGTTCTCCACCAATGGCTCGGGCCGAGCCGGTGACTACATTGCACACGCCTGGTGGCAGGCCCGCTCTCTCAGCCAGAACGGCCAACGCCAGAGCCGACAGCGGCGTCTGGCTGGCGGGCTTAATGACGCCAGCGCAGCCCACGGCCCAGCCCGGGCCAGCCTTGCGGGTGATCATCGCCGAGGGGAAGTTCCACGGCGTGATTGCCGCAAACACGCCTATGGGCGCCTTCTGTGCCAGGATGCGGCGGCCGTCCACGTTCTGCGGAATAATGTCGCCGTAAACGCGGCGTGCCTCTTCCGAGAACCACTCGATGAAGCCGGCAGCGTAGAGGATTTCGCCGCGCGACTCGACCAGCGGCTTACCCTGCTCAGCGGTCATGATGACGGCCAGGTCCTCGATGTTCTCGAGCATCAGGTCGTACAGCTTGCGCAGCACCTTGGCACGCTCCTTGGGCAAAGTCTTGCGCCAGCCGCTCATGGCGCGCTCGGCCGCCTCGATTGCACGCCTGGTCTCTGCCGCGCCGCCGTTGGGGACGCACGCCACCAGTTCGCCGGTAGCTGGGTTGACGACATCAATGGTCTGTCCACTGTCGGCTTGCACCCACTTGCCGTCGATAAGCATGGCCTGGCGCAGCAGGTCCGGATCCTTCAGCGGTAGTTTCTTCATGTCACTCATGGCTATACCTCAGACTGGGTTGCGACCGATGAAGAATTCTTCGTCCGGCGAACTGGTCGGGTTTAGGCCGGCCGCTTGAGTAGCGTTTCGCAGCAACGCCATGTCCTTGCCATGCACGCGCGCGGTCGGATGTCGGATCGGGCCGCCGTTGTACCCCTGCAGCCAGCTTTGGTACTTCCACAACAGACGGTTGGACAGGCCCTGACCACCGAAGCCCAGTGCGGACACCGCGCGGCGCATTGGCTCGAGCTTGTAGTACAGCTCGGTAGCCTCATCGTATTTGCCTTCGCGGATCAGCTTGTGCGCACGGGGAATCCACGGACCGAAGAAGGCACTGTAATTGGTACCGCAGAACGGAATGTCGAGAACCTGTGCCAGCGGGATGTATTCGTATTCTAGCGGCGAGGAAATCACCACTTCCTTGTGGAAATTGCGATGCACCTCAATGGCAGACATGAAGTACGGCATGCCGCCCTCGGCTTTGATCGCGACCACGTTCGGGCAGTTGTCGACCAGCTTCCGTAGCAGTGCCACCGGGATGTCGGCCGGATGCAGGCGGCCAAAGCCCCAAGTCGGCACCGGGAAGATGATTACGCCGAGATTGGTCGCATCGCAAACTGCCTTGCTGTACTCATACACTTCGTCCAGCGATTTCGGATAGAAGTGCGGCGGGTAGCCGAGCAGCACCAGATCGGCGCCATTGGCTTCGGCACGCTTGACCGCCGCGATGTTGTCTTCCAGCGTGTTGAAGATGGCGTGGTGCACGACGAGAAGCTTGCCCTTGGCTTCGTCGACCATGATTTGTTGGAACTGATCGTGCTCTTCCAGCGTCAGCGGCACTTCAGACACCGCCAGGGAGCCGATGAAGCCGTGCTCAATGGACAGGCGCACGTCGTGGCGGATCGCCTTCTCGTTGATACGCGTGAAGTCATTGGTCATCGTCGGGATCGTGACGTTGGCGACGCCGACAAGGGCTTGCTTTGCCCACTCACGGGCTTCCTTCTTGGTGTAACTAGCCATGATGCGTGTTCTCCGTGGTTGTTGTTCAGATGCTCTTGTTTTCGAATTCGATGGGCAGGCGCGTCACCAGGTCCTTCTCCAGTGCGCGGGTCAAAATCAGTTCGGCGACCACGATGTCCTGTAGACCGCCACCGACCGACTTGAACATGCGCGTCCGCGCACCCCGTACTTGCTCTTCGAGCTTGCCGCACATCAGGTCG
Source organism: Cupriavidus sp. 8B (assembly GCF_054589115.1). Lineage (NCBI taxonomy): Bacteria > Pseudomonadati > Pseudomonadota > Betaproteobacteria > Burkholderiales > Burkholderiaceae > Cupriavidus > Cupriavidus sp. 8B. The sequence goes on from NZ_BAAILO010000555.1 coordinate 101,708, forward strand.
ACCATGCTGAAAGACTTATCGTGAAAGGCGATGCCCGCCTCTTTGGCGGCGAGCATGTCGCCGGTTTCCTCCAACACCTCTTCCAGCATGTCGCAAACGATGATGTCGCTGCGCGCCACGACCGAGGCGTCGATCTCACGCTGCGAAGGCACGGTGGAACCGATGGAAACAATCGTCGCCTCGGACTTGAGCCAGTCGCTGTATAAGATGGGAAGCTCATCGCGCGAACGCGCCGCGCACAGCACGAGGTCAGCGCCGTCCACTGCCTCTTGGCCGGAGGAGACGCCGCGCGCCGACACGCCCAAGTCGCGCGTCACCGCTTCGGCAAACGCAGCGCGTTTCTCGGGCGTCGGGCTGAACACGACCACCTCGGCCAGTTCGCGCACGCTGGCGATAGCGCGCACGTGCATCGAGGCCTCAAGCCCGCTGCCCAGCACGGCCAGGCGCGCCGGATTCGGTGGCGCCAGACGGTCAATCGCGGCGGCCGAGGTGGCCGCGGTACGAAAGCCGGTCACCAGCGCGCCGTCGACCAGACCCGCGATGCGGCTAGTTTCACGGTCAAACAGGACAATCACGTATTCCACGCCAGGCTTGGCGCTACCCATCGCCGCGCCCATCACCTTGGCACCGTAGTAGCGTCCGCCCACCGGCACGGCCGACAGCGTGCGCAACCACGTCTTGCCGACGGCGGCTACGCTGCGGGCCGGCGTCGAGAGGGGCGGAATGGGCTGGGAATAGGCGGCCTGCAGGGCCTGGATAGCGTCCCTCCAATTAAATACGGACCGTGCCGTATCACTTGAAACGAAAACAGGGGGATGGGATGTGCTCATGATGGTCGTCGACTGGGTAAGTCAGGACAGCTTAATTTGCAACAAATGACGTGTCAATCTGTTTGTTGATGCGCATCATTTTGTGAAGTTAGCTCGATCTCGATCTTCAAGCGTACCTCATCTGACAATGCAGCGGGAAAGGCACCCATGCCATATGCCTCACGACTGATGGTGGCGACCGCCGAGAACCCGACCACAGGCGCCTGGGTCCAGGGATTAACCGCGCGCCCCCTAAGCGCGGCGTCAAAAGCGACCGGCAGGGTGACGCCGCGCAGGGTCAAGTCGCCTTCAATCACGAAGTCCGCGCCCTCGCGTCTCCGCACCGCACGGGAAACGAACACTGCCCTAGGATGCGCCTGCGTGTTGAACCAATCGGCGCCGCGCAGGTGCTCATCGCGCACCTCAAGCGCCGTGTCGATGGAGGCCACATCGATTTCGAATGACACGCTGGATGCATCGATGCGCTGATCATCGAACTGCAATTGCGCGGAAAACCGCTTGAACACCCCGGGCGTGCTGGTCAGCCCGAGGTGGCGAACCGAGAACCCGATATGGGTATGTGCCGGGTCAAGCACCCATGCAATAGGATTTGTCATTTGATTGCTCCTTTGGTGGTTAAAATACTGAACCATTAGCAGCTCAGTTATGTATCATTGACCGATATGATACACATCAATTACCAGATTGATTTGCAAACATGAACTTGATTGATGACGACGTCACCCGCCTGCGTGACTACATCCAAGCCCGCGTGGGCACAGAGGACGACCTGCGTCTGCCGCCGGAACCCAAGCTGGGCGAAACGCTAGGCATGTCCCGCGGACGCCTGCGCACGGTGCTCAAGCGGCTGGAAAATGAAGGCTTAATCTGGCGCCACGTCGGCAAGGGCACTTTCATCGGCCCGCGCCAGATAGAAGCCGATGACACCAGCCTCTCTGCCGCAATCAGCATGGACGACCTACTGGATGCGCGCTTGGTGTTGGAGCCTCAGCTAGCCGCCCAAGCAGCCATCCACGCCACCCCTGCAGACATCGCAGCGCTGGAGCAGTGCCTGTCCGAGATGGAAGCCTCGGGGCCTTTCATGCACTGGAAGCGCTTGGACGAGCGGCTGCACCGCACCATCGCAGAAGCCACGCACAACGCCCTACTGCTGATGATGTACGACACCATGCGCACCCAGATTCGCGTCAACCTCGACTCGCGCATCGAGGCGGTTTACTCCCCCATGACCGGGCCACGTCAGGACACCGACGACGAGCATCACCAACTGGTGGATGCCATCCGCGCGAGCAATCCCGACCGCGCCGAGCAAGCCATGCGCGAGCATCTGCGGTCGGTACGCACCCGACTGTTCGGCCAGCGCTGACACCTACCCGAGAAATCCCCTACAAGCACTAGCTTGAAATCCGATTGACCAGCTCACTTGTTTGTGAAACGATACGGTTCGATCCGTTAATAACCTACAGGAGACAACGATGAAGAAAGTCATCATCACCTGCGCAGTCACGGGGGGCGCACATACCCCCTCGATGTCGCCGCACCTGCCGGTGACGCCCGAGGAAATCGCCCAGCACTCCATCGAAGCCGTCGAGGCTGGCGCAGCCATCGTCCACCTGCATGCCCGCGATCCACTCACCGGCAAGCCTACCGGCAGCCCCGATGTCTTCCGCCAGTTCATCGGCAAGATCAAGGACGCCACCGACGCCGTCATCAATATTTCCACGGGTGGTGGCGGCCCCAGCATGCCCATCGCCGAACGCGCCGAGGCCGGCCGCGCACTCAAGCCCGAGATGTGTTCGCTCAACATGGGCTCAATTAACCTGGTCCTGTCCGAAATGGCGCAGAAGGACCGCGCCTGGAAATACGATTGGGAGAAGCCCTTCCTGCAGTCCACCAACGGGATGATCTTCCGCAACACCTACGAAGACATCGAATGGATCCTCGAAAACGTGGGTCGTGCCGGCGACACCCGTTTCGAGTTCGAGTGCTACGACATCAGCCATCTGTACACGCTGGCCTATTTCCTGGAGCGCGGTCTGGTGAAACCGCCGCTGTTCGTGCAGAGCGTGTTCGGCCTGCGCGGCGCGCAAGGCGCCCACCCCGAAGACCTGATGCACCAGAAGCGCACAGCGGACCGCCTGTTTGGCAACGACTACCACTGGTCCATCCTGGCCGCCGGCAAGAATCAGATGCCGCTGGCCACCATGTCGGCAATTCTCGGCGGCAACGTGCGCGTCGGCCTGGAGGACAGTCTCTACATCGGCCGCGGCGAGCTGGCGCAATCTAATGCCGAGCAGGTGCGCAAGATCCGCACCATTCTCACGGAGCTGGGGTTGGAGATCGCCAAGCCTGACGAAGTGCGAGAGCTCTTGCAGTTGAAAGGCAAAAACGAAGTCGCCTTCTAAGCCACCTTCCAAACAAAACAAACAAACAACAGGAGACGAATGTCATGTCAGACGTGAAAAGCGCCCTGATCGTGGGAGCCGGCATCGGCGGCGCGATGGCGGCATATACCTTGGCGCGCGTCGGGATCAAGACACACTGCGTGGAAGTCGCGCCGAAAAGCTCGGCCGCCGGCACCGGCATCTGCTTGCTGCACAACACCATGCGTGCTCTGCGCCAGGTGGAGCTGGCCGAGCCCTGCCTGGAACACGGACAGCAGATCGACCATTTCCGCCAGTTCGACGCCACGGGTAACCAAATCAGCGAGAACCCCACTCCGCCCGGTATCGGCATCAAGCGCCCTGACCTGGCTCACGTGCTCGAAAGCGCCGCCGTCGAGGTCGGCGCAAAGATCGAACACAACACCACCGTCACCGAACTGGAAGATCTGGGCGACAGCGTCAAGGTTACCTTCAGCAATGGCGAGGTCGGTGTATACGACGTCGTGGTGGGCGCCGACGGAGTCTATTCGAAGATCCGCCACACGGTGTTCGGCGCCGAGTACGACGCCGAGTTCGTCGGGCAGAGCTGCTGGCGCTTCTCGGCGCCCCGCCTGCCCGAGCACGACGGCTTCTGGTTGTTCCGCCACAAGGGCGCTGGCGTCGGGGCGATTCCGACCTCCAAGGACAGCTGCTACCTGTTCATCCTGGAAAACAGCGACAAGCCGCTGCACATGCCAGCCGACAAGCTGGACGTGCTGCTGAAGGAACGCCTGGCCGCCTACACCGCTCCGCTCATCCGCCAAGCAGTCGATCAACTGAGTGACCCCAAGCAGGTACTGTTCCGCCCGTTCGACGCTTGCCTGATGCCCGGCCCCTGGTGGCACAAGGGCCGTGTCGTACTGATGGGCGACGCCGCGCACGCGCCGACGCCCCAACTGACCTCGGGTGGCGGCATGGCTATCGAGGACGCCGTGGTGCTGGCTCAGTGCCTAGCCGCCCCGGGCACAGCCGCGCAGGCGCTCGAGGCCTACAGCAACCGCCGCATCCGACGTGTCAAGCGCGTCTGGGAAGCATCGTTCCAGATTTCTCGTTGGGAACGCGAAGACCCCGTCGGCAACGCTCAGAAAACCGCCGCGCTGCTGCTGGACACCTACAAGTTCCTCGGTGAGCCGATGTAGCGCGCACCAACCAATAGACCAACAACATGGGAGACAGACGGTGAAATACAGCAAAAAACGCAAGCACGGCATACGCATGCTGACATTAGCAGCGGCTATCTGCGCCATTCCCCGGGCTCATGCTTTTGATATCGACACCGGAAACGACGATCTTTCCGTCCGCTGGGACAACACACTGAAATACAGCAATGCGTTTCGCGTGCACGGTCAGAGCGACTCCATGCTCACCGGCAACGCCTTCTCTGCCAACACGGACGACGGCAACCGCAACTTCAATCGGGGCCTGATTTCCAACCGCGTGGACTTGCTGAGCGAGCTCGACGTAGTCTATGCCAAGCGCTACGGCATGCGCGTCAGCGGCGCCGCCTGGTACGACAGCGTCTACAACACAAGCAACGACAACAACTCCCCGGGTACGGCCAATCGCTTCTCCGGCGCCTACAACAGCTTCAACCCCACAACACGCACCCTGCATGGCCGCGACGCTGAGCTGCTGGATGCCTTCGTGTTCGGCGGATTCGATCTCGGCAACACGCGCCTGAACCTACGTGCCGGTCAGCACTCGGTTCTATGGGGCGAAAGCCTATTCTTCGGCAGCAACGCCATTGCGGGCGCCATGGCCCCCGTCGACGTCATCAAGCTGGCATCGGTGCCCAGCACACAATTCAAGGAAGCGCTCCTGCCCGTGCCGCAAGTATCGGCGCAATGGCAACTGACCCCCGCCGTCTCGCTTGGCGCCTTCTACCAGTTCGAATGGAGATCTAATCGCCTGCCAGCAGCCGGCAGCTACTTCTCCGGCCTAGATTTCCAGCCAGCGGGCGGGGAAGCCATGTTCATCCCCGGCTCCCCCCAGCCGCTGTTCCGCGGCCCAGACCAGAACGCGAAGAACAGCGGCCAGGGAGGCCTGCAACTACGCTTCTCGGCGCTTGACACAGACTTCGGCCTGTACGCGGTGCGCTTCAACAGCAAGAATCAGCAGATCGTAAATGACATCGTGCCCCCCGGGTTTCCTAGCAATTACCACCTGGTCTACCACGAGGGCATCACCGCCTTTGGGGCCAGCGCCTCGCACACCTTCGGCGACATGCAATTGGCGATCGAGGGGTCAGTCCGACACAACCAGGACCTGGCCTCCACCAGCGCCAACGACGTTTCGGCGCTATTGGGCACACCGGCCAACAACAACAGCAACAACCCCGCCTACGCTGTGGGCCGCACCGGCCACATCAACATCAGCACGCTCTCGACCCTGCCCTCGTCGTTCCTGGCCCGTGAAGCCTCGCTGATCGCCGAAGTCATGTGGAACCGCGTGCTGTCGGTACAGAAGAATCCCCAGGCGCTCGACCCCAATTCCACTCGCGACGCTTGGGCATTCCGCATGGTGCTGGAACCAACCTACCGCCAAGTGCTGCCTGGCCTGGACATCAGCGTGCCCGTTGGCTTCAGTTGGAGCCCCGGCGGCTCGCGTTCGCAAGCCTTGGGACCCTCGCTGCCCGCAGAAAACGGCGGCGACATGAGCATCGGCGTGAAGGGCAGCTACCTCGACGTATGGCGCTTCAGCTTGGCCTACACGCACTTCTACGGTGCAGGCCGTCCGATGATGACTGGCTTCCCCCCGACTTTCACCTATCAACAGTTCATGAAGGACCGCGACTTCATCTCGCTGTCCATCAGCCGTACGTTGTGACCCAGTAAGACAAGAGAGGAGCAATCCATGACATTCCTGAAACTCACCCGCGCTGCGACAGTGCTTTCCGCCCTGGCCGCGATGGCGCCTGCCTTCGCCGGCGTCGCTGCAACCGACGCCGCCCGCCTAAAAAGCGATCTAACCCCGTTCGGCGCCGAAAAGGCGGGCAACAAGGAAGGCACCATCCCTGCCTGGACCGGCGGCCTGACCACGCCCACCCCCGGCTTCAAGAACGGCGGCCGCCGCCCCGACCCCTTCGCCAATGAAAAGCCCACGCTGCGAATCAACGCGAAGAACATGGATCAGTATGCCGACAAACTGACAGAGGGCGTGAAGGCACTGCTGCAGAAATACCCGGACACCTACCGCCTCGACGTCTACCCGACGCACCGTTCCGCCGCCGCGCCGCAGTATGTGTACGACAACACCTTCCAGAATGCCACTCGCACCACGCTGACTGATTCCAGCGCCGGTCCGATTCCCAAGGACGCCTACGGCGGCATTCCCTTCCCCATCCCGAAGAGCGGGGCGGAAGCCATGCTAAACCACAAACTGCGCTGGCGCAGCGAGTCCTGGGTCAAGGACGCACACAACTGGCAGGTCACGTCCGACGGCAAGCCTGTGCTGCTGTCTGACATCACCCAACAGAACAACACGCCCTATTACTTCAAGGACGGGCGTTCCGACAAGCTCGACGACCTCTATTGGATGGTGCGCCTCGACACTCACGGCCCGGCCATCCGAGCGGGCGAGGCCATCGTCGGCCACCAGACCATAGACGAAACCAACACCAACACCTGGGTCTACTTGGTGGGCCAGCGTCGCGTGCGTAAGCTGCCCAATGCCTGCTGTGACACGCCGACCCCAGCCGCCGCCGGCGTCCTTTCGTTTGATGAGATCGAAACCTTCAACGGTCGCATGGATCGCTTCGATTGGAAACTGATAGGCAAGAAGGAGATGTACATCCCCTACAACTCCAATCGTGTGCTAACGGCCACCAAAGACAGCGACATCCTTGGCGCGCATCACCTAAGTCCGGACTACATCCGCTGGGAACTGCACCGTGTCTGGGTGGTGGAAGCTACGCTGAAGCCGGGCCAGCGTCACACCTCGAAGAAGTCTGTCTACTATCTCGATGAAGACACGTGGTTGGCTGTACTCGCAGACCGCTATGACGCCAACGACAAGCTCTGGCGCATGGCCTTCTCGACCCCTGTCGCCATGCCCGACGTGCCCGGCCAAATCGCCTTCGGCTTTGGCGCCTACGACTTGCTGGCGGGCAGCTACGTCGCCATGGAGCTCGGCGCCGAGCAGAAGATGCAATACAAGATCAACACGGCACCCTATTCGAGATCGTTCTTCGCGCCGGAGAACATGGCAGGCGAGAGTGTCCGCTAATCCCTCACATCGTTCATGAGTATTACCATGCAAACAAAAGAAGTTAAGAAACAAGACCTGCGCCAGCTCGAATACCGCCCGGTGCGCCGAATCGTTACTGGCACCAACGCTAAGGGCTGTTCGTACATCGAGTCCGACGGGGACGCGCCCAACGCGTTCTGGGAGCCGGGCCGCCCCGCGGCGCATGTGCTGTGGGCCACCGGCGAAGCGCGTGCGCCCGGCGACGAGCCGGCGCCCAAGGGACACAAGTTCCCCTTCCACTCGTCGCGTGGCTCGATCCTGCGCGTTGCCGACTTCGCTCCGGACTCGTTCTACAACCAAGAGGAGTTGCTGAAGTTCCTCGACGAATCAGGCGTGCGCGACAACAACAAGCCGCGCCACTTCTGGTTTCACAAGACTGAGTCCCTGGACTACGCAATCGTATTGGAAGGCGAGATCTACGCCATGATGGACGAGGGCGAAGTGCTGATGCGCCAAGGCGACATCCTCATCCAGCGCGCTACCAACCATAGCTGGTCCAACCGCTCCGACAAGCCCTGTCGCATGGCCTTCGTACTGCTGGACCTGGTGCCCGGCGAACCGCTGTAAGCCGCCCATATAAGGAGACATAATGAACATTATTGGACCCGACTATCTTGTGTTTGCGGTCGAGGACCTGGCGTTGGGTGCCCAGTTCCTGACCGACTATGGCTTGGAAAACAGGGGCGACGGCCACTTCACAGCGCTCGATGGCACCGGCGTCATCATCCGTCAGAGCAGCGACCCCAGCCTGCCCAAGTGGAGCCAACCCACAACCAACCAACTGCGCAAAACAATCTATGGCGTGGCCGACAAAGCGACGCTCAACGCTATCGCCGGGGAACTAGCCAAGGATCGCGAGGTGAAGACCTTGGCCGACGGCTCGATAGAGTCCGTCGATGACATGGGTTTCACCCTGGGCTTTCAGGTCACGGTGCGGCGCAAGCTGGACCTACCGGGCGAGCAGGTCAACGCCCCCAACGCCCCGCAACGCGGCTTCAATGTCAATGGCGTAAACAGCGGCCCCAACCCGCCGCTGCCGAAGCCCCGGTCCCTGTCGCACGTCGTTTATTTTGTACCCGACATCGACAAGGCCGAGTCCTTCTATATCAAGCGCTTGGGGTTCCGGCTGTCCGACCGCTTCGTTGGCATGGGGCCTTTCCTGCGCCCGGCCGGCTGCATCGAACACCACACCATGTTTCTCATCCAGACGCCGCCGAACATGCTCGGCTGCGAGCACTTCACTTTCCACATGGGCGGGCCCACCGAAGTACTGCTGGCTGGCCAAAACATGACGCGCAAGGGATATGAGTCGTACTGGGGACCAGGCCGTCATGTCATGGGTAGCAACTGGTTCTGGTACTTCAATTCCCCGTTTGGCTGCCACATCGAGTACGACGCCGACATGGATCTACACGACGACAATTGGGTACCCCGCGTGGAGAATGCCCAAGCCGACCGTTCGCAGATCTTCCTTTTCAACTGGCGTGAAACTTGGGCACCAAATGGCCCCGACGGTCAACCCTGACCGCCGAATGCAAGCGGTCACGCCCAAGGCCCCCGTCTGGCTCAGACTCTGCGAACTGAGCGAACTGCCCCAGACGGGGGCGCATGGTTTTGATCTACAGGGTCGGGGCACCGACGACCTATTCATCGTGCGACGCGGCGGTCTCCTGCGCGCCTACCGAAATTCCTGTCCGCACTGGCCGGGGGCTTCGATGCCCTGGCGCAAGCATGCTTACCTGGACGGCGCAGCCGAGCACATCATCTGCCATGGTCACGGGGCGCGCTTCAGGCTTGACGACGGCCTCTGCGTGCTGGGCCCATGTCAGGGACGAGTGCTGGAGGCCGTGCCCTTGCGCATAGAAGAAGGGCGCTATGTCAGCGTCCTCGTTTGAAATCAGCAATCCTCTCGCAACAATTCTTTCCTCCGACTCGGAGAAACAATGTTACTGGAGAGCTCATGTTGGCCAAAACACCTTTGCCGATTCTCATGTCAAGAATTGCTCGGACCTTTCACTTCGGCTTGCTTGCTACGATCATCGGACTAACGGCTCCCCAGCTGCACGCGCAAGAGAAGCGGTTCATCAAGATGGTTGTCCCGTATGCTGCCGGCGGCATCAGCGACCAGGCAGCGCGGATACTCGGGGAACGCATGTCGATGGTGCTGAACGAGGCCCTCATCATCGACAACAAGCCTGGGGGTGGCAGCCGAATTGGCACGATGGCCGTGGAGAGTGCGCCCGCTGATGGCGATACCGTGCTGTTCACGAACATGAGCTTCAGCACGTTGCCTCTTACCGATTCCACCGTCCGATATGATCCGGTCAACTCCTTCGCGCCAGTCGGGGTGGTAGCGACGCTCTCGGGCGCGGCACTAGTCGTGCGGCCATCGCTGCCGGCGAAGAACCTCGAAGAGCTGGTGACCCATGCGCGAGCACATCCCGGACAGCTTTCCTATGGCAGCTCAGGAATCGGGAGCGGTGCTCATTTCATTGGCGAGTACCTAAAAGCGCTGACTGGGACGAACATCACTCATGTCCCGTATCGCTCGACTGTGAATGCACTGAACGATGTTGCCGCAGGTCAAATCGACATGACCTTCGATGCGTCCGCCAAGCCGCTCATCGACGCTGGGAAGGTAAGAGTTTTGGCCCTAGTAGCGCCGAAACGCGATCCGCGCATGCCCAACGTACCAACAATTGCGGAGGCAGGTGTAAAGGGTCTTGATATCAATGGGTGGATTGGCGTCCTTGCTCCCCAGAAGACGCCACAGGCCACCGTCGAAAAGATCAATCGTGCCATGAATGTTGCGCTGCAGGATCCGGAACTGCGCAAACGCTATCAAGAACTTGGTCTGGTGCCAGCGGGTGGAAGTCCGGCTCGCATGACGCAACAGCTTCGAGAGGATGCAGCCTTGTATCGCAAGGTCATTACCCAAGCAAAACTGAAGTTTGACTGACATCAGACAAATCGAACTTCCCGAAGCAATTTCTCTATCCAGAAATATTCTTTACAGTACTGTAGCTGTACTTGTGCCCTTACTCGGCGCACCGCCACCCGTACATGCGGTGGAGTTGTACGGAATGATTGATTCCTGGGAATAGGCTCGCTGCCGACCCAGTTTCACGGTGACGCTGAACGAGGGCCACAAGGAATATCCCAGATGAAAAGCGTGATGATTGTCGCTATGTTTCTTCGCGTCGTCTGGAACGGGTAGGCATCCACCACCTCGTGCCGATAGATACCATGAAGGGCCGCGGAGTCAGCCTCTGGAGTAAAACGAAGATTCATACTCTCGTTTCTCCGAAGGAGCACGCAAATGAACGCGCCTGACACAGCCTCTATGGGCAGAATACGCCGATGATCGGCTGTGTAGGCGAAGCTTTCGAACTGGGCGAGAAGAACTGGAAGCTGTCGCTGGGGGACGGCGTGCACGGACCGAGCCGGCATACGCTGATGGCTGGCGACCTGCAGGCAGTCCTGCAAGTGATCGCCGAAGCCAAGGCACGCTGCGGCCTGACGCCGCAAGCCCCGGTGCGCAGTTGCTACGAAGCTGGGGCGCAATGGCTTCTGGCTGCACCGCTGGCTAGCCGAGCAAGGTATCCATAACCTCGTGGTGTATTCGGCAAGCATCGAAGTCAACCGTCTTGTGCGGCGCGCCAGACCGACCGGATCGACGGTGACAAACTACGGGCGATGTCGATGCGTTACCACGCCGGCGAGCGGCGCGTGGGGGCAGTGGCCTGGAGTGCCCGGCTCTGCGCCAGCACGGATAGAAAGTAGTCGCGGTACAAGTAGCCCGGTATTGAGCATCCCGACCTCGGTTTCGCCGCTGTGTCAGTCCGCGAACGAAAACCAATGGCTTGCAAGGAAAGACGTATCCAGCTACCTGAAATCCAATACTGATTGGCGTTGACTTCCTTGCCCTCATAGAAGGCTCGGTTAAAGCGCTCGATGTAGGCGTTCTGATTTGGTTCGTCCGGCTCGATAAAGCGCAGGGCAACTCCCTTACTGGTGGCCCACTGGGTGAAGTCATGTGAAGGCATCTCCGGTCCGTTGTCGGGCCGGATGGAGTTGGGAGGCCCATACCAGTCGATCGGACGACTCAACGTCCGAATGAGCCGACGCGCAGGAATCGACGTACCGATTTCGATGGCCAAAGCCTCGCCGTTGGTCTTGCCCAGCGACAGATCGACCACCAGTCGCTTGAGCTTGGCGCTCTCTTCCTTGAGCTGTTTCAGCCCCTTGACCTCCGACGCTGTTAGCCCACCGTACTTCGTGCGCTAGTTGTCGAACGTCGCGTCACTGATGGCTATCTCGCGGCAGATCTCCGCCACCGGCGTCCGCAGCTCCCTGCATCAGCGCATACGCGATCTGCGCTTCGGTGTACCTGGCCCTCTTCACGGCATGACCTCCTGCTCTCCAGCGTGAACATCATGCCGGAATTCTCCAATTTCACTTGGCACGGATTCTTGGGAGAGGATCTACTGCTAGTGCAGCCTGCCGTACATCGCATCGGCTGATGCGACGGCACGAGGCTTGCGATCGTTCGGATTTCCGTGGTCATGCGGCCTTCGGCAGGCCGGTGGTTCTGCGCGACTCGCCGCGCACCGCCGCCAGGAAGAAGCTCACACTGACTGCCGCCAGCGCGACGACCATCCAGCCCAGGCTTGCATAGCCAAAGCTCTGCGCCACCGTGCCCCCCAGGAAGGGGCCGATGGCCGAACCGGTCATCAACATCACAGGCGTAGCGGCGACTGCACGGCCGGAAGGGTCCAGGCGAGCCAGGTACGCGAAGATGAAGGTGTGCGTGAAGGTCATTACCACCGGGAACAGGCAGGAGCCCACTGTATAAACGGTGTAAGACATCGTCTGGGTCAGCATCAGGCACAACATCGCATGTAGCAACGGCCCAAACACGATGACGACTTTGGGCGAGATTTTCTTCTCCAAATACGCGGCGAGGATGCCGGGGGAAAGGTTAACCACGCCGATCATCAGCATAGTGTTCATGAGCTGTTCGCGGCTGAATTTGTGCGCGTCGCCCACGCGCTCCACGAAGGCGAACATCATCGAATGGTTCAACAGTGCGAAGCTAGTGCCTATCATTGCTAGCCAGACTACCCTCGGCAGCTTCCCGTGATGAACCGGCGCATCCGGAAACGAGACGCTGGGGCGCCGAGATGGGAAGCCGATGAGCGCGAACAACGCCGTCACGAGCATGATGCAACCCAGGGCTAGGAACAGTACCGGGCCACCGTATGCCACCACAAGTTTGGACACACCACCCAGGAAGCCCAGCGACACAAGAGTCAAGGCCAGGAATGCGGTGGCCATCAGGCGGTGCGGATTAAAACTGGCCCCCATGGCGGCGTGTGCCATCGAAAGCCCTACGCCGACACCCAGGCCGCCAACGAGATGCAGCGCGATCATCGCGTTGTAGTCGCGAGTCGTGGCCATGGCGATGAAGGCCGCAGCGGCCGTGCCGTAGCCCAGTGGTACGGCCACCGCTCCGCGTATGCGGTTGACACGCGGAGAAACGACAGCGCTACTGAGCACCGCCGCCCCCAGGAAGCACGAAACTAGAGCGCCCGCACTCTGCGGGTCCAATCCATACATACCAATCAGCACGATGCCGATCCACACCGGCATGGCAACGAGGTCAATCAGCCCCGAGCAATGGCACAACACAAGGGAAGTCCAGCCTTTCAAGCTGTCCACGGGTCGGTTCATGATTGTCTCCACATTTATGATGAGTACTTTTTGATTATTTTAGATACTAGACGATTCGTTTCATAAATCAATCAGTATAGGCCCAACTCAGTCTCACCGGGCGGCGCATCCCACCCGGGACGTGCTCATCACCAAGCGTCTGGCGATGCTTCACTGTGGCGAGGTAGGTACATCCAACGGAATATTCCGCTTGCACGCTGTAAAATAGCGGGCATCTTCATCAACCGTCGAGGACCTGTGACAAAAGCGGCACTACGCTCCCCGGGGCGCACACGTAGCACCGCCTCTCGCTTGGCGATTCTGAACGCCACGCTGAAACTGCTGGAAGAGCAATCACTGCAGCAGATCTCGATTGAGGCCATCGCACGTGAGGCCGGTGTCGGCAAGGCCACCATTTATCGTTGGTGGCCCTCCAAGGCGGCCGTGGTAATCGAAGCCTTCCTGATCAACCATGTCAGCCGCGTCACGGTGCCTAAGGGCATGAAGCCTCGGGAGGCCTTGGCTCATATTTTGCGTTTGCTGATTAAGGAGTACGCAGGGCCGGAAGGTCGCATCGTGGCGCAGATCATCGCCGAAGGTCAGAGCGACCCTGATGTGCTGCGCGAATTCCGCGAACGCTTTTGGTACGGCCGGCATGCCATGGCCTTGGAACTCGTCAATGAAGCTCGCCGGCTAGGCGAGTTCCGCGACGACATTCCGGCCGAGTCCCAGCTGGACCTGCTCTTCTCGCCCATCTATTTCCATCTGCTTTCGGGACATTCCCCATTGACCCAAGAGTTCGCCGAAGCACACTGTGACAGCGTCATGCGTCTGATGGAGCCGGACGCTCGTCAAATACAGACAAAGCCGAAGTCCCGCTAGCCAGCAGGCGTTCGCCGCTCGCGTCGAACAGCGATGCGCTGGCAAAGCCAACGCTGCGCCCCACATGCTCGACGTTGGCAGTGGCCACAAGTGACCCGACCTTGGCCGCGGCCATCATGTTGACGGACAGGTTGACTGTGGCGCAGGTGCGCCCCGGCGGCAGCACTGACAGCACGGTCATTGCCATAGCCAGATCCAGCATGCTGGCCAGCGTACCTCCGCTGACTACGCCGTTACCCTGTGCGCTCTCGGGCGGCGCGACAAAGCGCAAGCGCAGTTCCCCTGGTTTGCCTTCGCACAACACCGCGCCCAAGCTGGCCGAGGCGGGATTGGTGTCCAAGGGAACGTCGCGGCGGCCGGCGGCCACCGCCGCCGCGACATGTGCCCGTGTCGGGTTGTCGCTCATCACATGAAGGGCTTGCGACGCTCCGGCCACCACAGGCCGTCGATCGGCTGGCCCATGGTGGTACGTAGCACGCCTACGCCACCGGCTTCCAGTTCGACCACATCGCCCGGCTTCAGCTCGCGACCCAGCTCCAGCGCGGAACCGCCGCCCATCGTGCCTGAACCGATCACGTCGCCCGGCAAGATCTTCTCGCCCAGCGAGACATAGGCGACCAACTCCGCCACCGTCCATAGCTTGCCGCCGCTGTTACCCTTGCCCCAGGTTTCGCCATTGACGCGCACTTCCATCGGGATGGAATCCAGATCTTTGAATTCGTCCAGCGTCGTGATCCATGGGCCGATGGCGTGCGCGAAGTCCTTGCTCTTGGTGCTGCCCATGCCGATCGGCAATTCGTTGTGCTGCAGATCGCGCCCGCTGAAGTCGTTGTACAGCGTGATGCCGAAGACGTACTTCATTGCGTCCTCGGGCGGCACACTGCCACCCTCCCGGCCAATCACATAGCCCAGCTCCAACTCATAATCCATCTTGCTCTTGATATAGCCGGGCCACGGCACCACCGAGTTGTGGCCGATGGCAGTGCTAGGAGAGTTCTTGGTAAAGCCGGGAATCAGCAACATGCTTTCCGGTACTTCGCGCTTCATGCGCTCGTGCCAGCCCTTAATGTGGCCGACGAAAGTCAGGCCGTCGCGCAGCACGGGCGGATCGGAAGCCGGCAGCCATGTAACGTTATTGATATCAAGCGACGCATCATCGCCATAGCTGCCTTGAATCGCTTCAGTGGCAGTCTCGACCAGGATGTCGCTCGCACCCAAAGCCTGAGCCATGCTACCTGGGAACTGCGCCTGGGCCAGGCGTACGGCGGCGGCCTGCGTGGCGTGCCGCTTGCCCATCGCATGCAGAGCGCCAGCACGGGCCAGATCGATTACGCGCCCCTTCTCGGGTTCGACGACGACCAAGCGGGCGATAGCGCCATCAGGACTTTCGCGGGAAATACGGCCAAATTTCATTCATGTCTCCCTGTTGGATGAAATAGGTTGAGCGAGGGTTCGAGTTGTTACATCACTTGAAAATTGGCGGCGTGGCCCATCTTGCCAAGACGCCCAAGACTGAGCAGGCCATCCGCTGGCCGCCCTCTTTATATACGATACTAGTCGTATCGTTTTGCAAAGACTAGCACAGACAAGGAACGCGCGTCAACACGTTTAAATACGACTCGTTCCGAATTATTTTTGAGCAAACTGCGCGTATCGATCCGTCAATTCAGGGATTCGTCATTGGATAGGGCGGCCACCGCGCGCACAAGCTGGCGGAGCAGCTCATGCAGCCACATGAACTGGTAATGCACCGATCACCACCACGACCAATCCACCCTCAAAGCTGACTGCGGCGAGCAGTCGACATGCTGTTCACGGAGCGAGCCGACAAGGTTTTTACGGATCGACGACTACGAGCTGAGCTCGCCATTCATCATGGCCCAATGGCCGGGAAAGGAGCAGAAGAAAAACATGGCCGGCCGCCAACTAGGCCACATTGAAGGTAGCGGCGACGGACTCATCCCCGGGCCTATCACTTTGGCATAAGCAACCACGGGCGCATCCTTGGCACGTAATCGCTGGCCGCGCCGGCGGACATGTCGGGCTTCGCCACGCGCTGGAAGTCGGCGCCTTGGCAGCAGTGCCCATGGCCGCATTGGATAGTTGTCCCGTGCGCCTCAAGGTTGCCGGTGTACTGTTTTCACGGCTTGCCGACAGTGATTTCCTTCAGTCCGAACCGCATGGCGTCGTTGCACTTGACAACCCGTTCAAAGCCCGCCCAAGTCGGCCCCGCCGCATCGCCAGCGTGACGATGATCAAATGCTTCCGCATCGAAAACTCCTCGCTGCAGAGCGAGAAATCAGCGCTGCATCTGCGCGGGTGCGCACAAAACAGCCATCGCACTTGCGGCAAGTTCATCAGCGAACTTCTGGCTCAACGGCAGGTGCCCCATCATGAGCCGGAAATATACCGGCGAATACACCATGTCCATCAGAAACTCAGACTCCATGTCCGTACGGAATTCGCCGTTGCGACGCCCTTCCTCGATGACTTCGCGGACCATGGCGCGACGGCCGTAGAAGAATCGCTCGCGAAATTCACGAAGAACCTCCGGCTCCGACTGCCCTTCGGCCAGTATCTGAGCGACCAGTCGGCCGGCCCGACCGCCATACTGCTGCACCATGCGATGCAGATGCACGGTGATAGCTTCTCGGCAACTACCCCCTTTCGGCATAGGCGTCTGCACGACGTGGTTCTGCACGAATGCGTCGATCACCACGGCAGCCTTGGAGGGCCACCAACGATAGATGGTCGCCTTGCCCACCCCCGCCTCCTTCGCGATAGCCTCGATTGTGATCTGTTGCAGCGACTGCGTTTCGAGCAAGTTCAGGGTGGCGTTCAGGATAGCGACACGCGCGGCCTCGCTACGCGTGCGTCCTGGCGAACGCTTGTTCCGAGCCGGGCTTGCCTCAGGGACGGTAATGCTCGAAGTCAATGCCTTTTTCTCCATAGTGACGGTTGGGATCGTCAAACCGTCTCGCTGTTCACATCCATGCAGCCCTGAGGACAGATCCTATTTGTTTGACGAGGGCACGGTACATCGATATTATAATACGCGCCGTATCGTTTTATAAGCGCAAATTACTAGAAAGCAACAGACAGGAGACAATCCCATGTTCCATCACCACGCCCGGTGGCGCACGCGAGCTCTGCTTGCCGCATGCATCGGCACATTTGGCGTGGGCGCGGCTTGGTCCGCGCCTATCAGCTCCGCACTGGATCGCCCCGCCGTCCTCTCGCAGCGGGCAGCGCAATCGGTACTACTCGGCATCGCGCAGGTCGGCAAGCGTCTGGTCGCGGTGGGCGAACGCGGCATTGTGGTGGTGTCGGACGACGATGCCGCCAAATGGCGCCAAGTGGTGACGCCGGTCAGTGTGACGCTGACTGCTGTGCGCTTTGCCGACGATAAGCATGGCTATGCGGTCGGTCACAGCGGCACCGTGCTTGCTACTGCCGACGGCGGCGAAACCTGGACACGCGTGCTCGACGGCCGTCAGGCCGCGCGGATTTCCCTTGCCGCAGCCCAGGCCAGCGGCAACGCGACGGCCCTGCGCGACGCCGAGCGCTTGGTGGCCGAGGGCCCTGACAAACCCCTGCTCGACCTGCTAGTCCTCGACGCACGGCGCGCGATCGTCATCGGCGCCTACGGCATGGCGTACTCCACCACGGACGGCGGACAGAGATGGACCTCCTGGGCGGATCGCCTAGATAACCCTCGTGGCCTGCACCTGTATGCGATACGCCGTCATGGCGAACGCATTCTCGTGTGCGGAGAACAGGGATTAGTGCGGGTATCACAAGACGGCGGCCAGACCTTCGCTGCGGCCAAGCCCCCCTATAACGGTAGCTTCTTCACCGCCGAGCTTCCCTCTGACAACGAAATCGTGGTGGCCGGGCTACGCGGCAATATGCTGCGCTCGCTGGATGCCGGCGCGAACTGGAAGCAAATCACGGCGCAAGATACTGCGTCCATCACCGGCTCGGCCTTGCGCGCCGATGGCTCACTGGTGCTGGTGAACCAGGCGGGCATGGTGC
Organism: Cupriavidus sp. 8B; assembly: GCF_054589115.1. Classification (NCBI taxonomy): domain Bacteria; kingdom Pseudomonadati; phylum Pseudomonadota; class Betaproteobacteria; order Burkholderiales; family Burkholderiaceae; genus Cupriavidus; species Cupriavidus sp. 8B. Next base: position 119,835 of record NZ_BAAILO010000555.1, read on the forward strand.
TCAGTGAAAGCAAAGGCGCTCTCGTTCCGATGAACAGCACCCCGTTGCCATCCCTGACCGGCATTTTCCCCAAACGCAACGGTTCGCTCCTCACACTCAGTATCCAGGGCATTGGGTCCCTCCCTAATGGAGGCCAGAAATGAAATCTGTTCTCGCTATCGACATGAATACAGCCGGCACTTTCAATCCGCGCTCCGGCTCGCTCATAGAGCGTGCGCTGTTCAACCACCGTCTGATCGTGGTGATAGTGTGCGCGATCCTCACCGCCCTACTGGGTTGGCAGGCCACCAAGCTTCACCTGAACGCCAGCTTCGAAAAGACCATCCCATCCCACCACCGCTATATCCAGAACTACCTGCGCTACCAGAATGAGCTCTCTGGCCTAGGCAACTCGGTACGCATCGCCGTCGAGAACCCGAAAGGTACCATCTATGACGCGAATTACCTGCGCGCACTGCGTGGCCTTTCGGACGAGATCTTCCTGCTGCCTGGTGTCGACCGGATGAAGATGAAATCGTTATGGACATCTTCGACCCGCTGGGTCGGCGTGACCGAGGACGGCCTGGAAGGCGGCCCCGTGATACCTGACGGCTACAACGAGTCGCAGGAAAGCCTGGTGACGCTCGCGGCCAATATCGCGCGTTCCGGCGAGATCGGCCAGATCGTGTCGCTGGACGCGCGCTCGACCGTCATCTACGTGCCGCTGCTCGCCAACACCCCCGACGGCCGCACGCTGAGTTACGCCGACTTCTCCGACAAGCTCGAAGCGCTGCGCGACAAATACGAGCAGGAGGGCCTGAAGGTCCACATCACCGGCTTCGCCAAGCTGGTGGGCGATCTCATCGTTGGCGTACGCGCGGTGCTGATGTTCTTCGCACTGGCGGTGGCCATCGCGGCAGCTATGGTCTTCTGGTACACGCGCTGCATCCGCTCCACCCTGCTTGTGGTCGCGGCATCGCTAGTCGCCGTGGTGTGGCAGCTCGGCCTGCTGCCGACGCTCGGCTACACGCTTGACCCCTATTCCATCCTCGTGCCCTTCCTCGTGTTCGCCATCGGCATGAGCCACGGTGCGCAAAAGATGAACGGCATCATGCAGGACGTCGGGCGCGGCATGGATAAGCTGGTGGCGGCGCGCTTCACCTTCCGCCGCCTTTTCCTGGCCGGCCTGACGGCGCTCCTGGCCGATGCGGTGGGCTTCGCCGTGCTGCTAGTCATCGACATCCAGGTCATCCGCGAACTGGCCATCGCTGCCTCGCTTGGCGTGGCCGTACTGATTTTCACGAACCTGATCCTGCTGCCCATCATGCTGTCCTACACTGGCGTCAGCGCGACGGCCGCTGTACGCAGCCTGCGCGCCGAAGCCGCGGACGCCGCCGGCAAGGACAAGCATCCGCTGTGGGCCTTCCTGGACCGATTCACCCAGCGCAAATGGGCTTCCATCGCCGTGATCGCGGCGATGGCTATGGGCATTGGTGGCTATGCCACCAGCACTCAACTCAAGATCGGCGACCTCGACCCGGGAGCACCAGAGCTACGCGCCGACAGCCGCTACAACCGCGACGTCGGGTTCATGAACTTGAGCTACGGCGCCTCCAGTGATGTGCTCGCGGTCATGGTCAAGACGCCGGAAGGCGACTGCTCCCAGTACGACACGCTCAACAAGATCGACGCGCTGGAATGGCAACTACGCAAGCTCGACGGCGTGGAAGACACAAATTCACTTGCTCGCCTGAACCGCCGCATGCTAGTCGGCCTGACCGAAGGTAGCCCAAAGTGGTATGAGCTCCTTTCCAACCAGGACATGCTCAACACCGTCACGGCCGGCGCGCCGCGCGGCCTCTACAACGATAGCTGCGGTCTCCTCACCCTGTACGTCTTCCTGCGCGACCACAAGGCTGACACGCTGACTCGCGTGGTTGAACACGTGGAGGCCTTCGCCAGGGAAAACAACACCCAGGACGTGCAGTTCCTCCTGGCAGCCGGGAGTGCCGGCATCGAGGCGGCGACCAACATCGCGGTCAAGGACGCCTGGCGCAAAATGCTGTACCTCGTGTACGGTGCGGTGGTGGTGCTGTCCTTCATCACTTTCCGCTCGTGGCGCGCGGTGGTGGTGGCGGTACTGCCGCTGATGCTAACTTCCGTGCTGGCCGAGGCGCTGATGGTGGCTCTTGGCATGGGCGTGAAAGTCGCCACGTTACCCGTGATCGCGCTGGGCGTGGGCATCGGCATCGACTACGCGCTCTATATCCTGTCGGTAACGCTGACCCAGCTGCGAGAGGGCAAGAGCCTGTCGGAAGCCTACTACCGCGCCCTGCTCTTCACCGGCAAAGTCGTGATGCTCACCGGAGTGACACTGGCCATCGGCGTCGTCACCTGGGTCGCCAGCCCGATCAAGTTCCAAGCTGACATGGGTCTGCTGCTGGCCTTCATGTTCCTATGGAACATGCTGGGCGCCCTGATCCTGCTGCCTGCGCTGGCGCATTTCCTACTAAAACCGGCACGCGGCGCGTCGCACTGAGGAGCTCAAAGCATGTCGAATCCCCTAAACGTGATGTGGTTCGTCCCGCCGCCCTTGGCAGTGCTGGCAGCACAAGCTCCACGGGCAACCCCCATCCAGGCCAGCCGCACCCCCTCTTCCGACGTGCAGTTCGACGCATTGGTCGCGGGCGAAGCCGATGCTGTCGTGACGGCGATGGACAACGTCATCGGCTGGAACCGTCGCCCTGGCCCCAAGGATTTTCGCGTGGTGGCGCAAGTCGAGCGGACCACGCCCTTGGCGCTGATCGCCGCACTTGGTCACAAGAGCATGGCCGACCTGTGCAGTGCCAACCTGCTCGTCGACGCGGTGGACAATGGTTTTGTCATCGCGCTGCGAGCCATGTTGCGCGAAGCGGGCATCAATGAAAACACCTGCCGTTTTACCCCCGCTGGCGGAGTGACAGAACGATATGAGGCGCTACTGGCCGGCCGTGGCGATGCCACGCTGCTGGGGCAGCCCTTCGCGAGGCAAGCCGCCGAGACCGGGTTGATGCAGATCGCCAGCGTGCAGCAAGCCTACCCGGCCTTTCCCGGGCAAGGCATTGTCATGCGCCAGGCGAGCCCGGCGCGTGAGCGCATCGGAGCATGGCTGCGCGAGCTTGAGCAGGCGCGGCGGCAGATACAAGACCTAGATTCGCTACGGCCCACCACCGAGGGCATTGTGCTGCTGATCGAGCACCGCCGGCTGCTGGGCCTGCCGGGCGCCGAGGACACTTACGCAAACATCGTCGATCCTTCACTGCTCGACGTCTTCTTGGGGAAAGATCAATGAAATCGTATGCATTGGGTACATTTTCGCATTGGCAGGACGGCCCCAAGTTCGTGGGCCTGGTCATGGAAGATCGCGTGGCCGACCTGGCGGAACTGGTCAGGTTGTACGACGCGCCGGAGCTAGCCGGCGCCGGATCGGTGCTAGCCTTGCTGGTCACCTGGGACGCCAGCTGCCCCGCGCTAGACCGACTGGCCATGGCGGTCGATGGCAAGGCAGAAAATTGGCACGCGCTGGACGCGCTGCGTGTACACCCCGCCGTCGATCTACCCCGGCAGATATTCTGCACCGGCGCCAACTACCGCAAGCATGTGGTCGACATGACGGTCGACGCCAAGGTCGGCCCGCCGGGACTGGACGAAGCCGGCCTGCGCCGCTGGGCCGAGAACATGATGGACGAACGAGCCGCCACGGGCGAACCTTATGCTTTCACCAAGCCGGTTTCCACGGTGTCCGGCGCGTATGACCCGCTGGTACTGCCGAACACGACCACCCAACCCGACTGGGAGCTGGAACTAGCCGTCGTCATCGGCCGGAGCGGCTACCAGATTCCGCGCGAACTGGCGCTGGACTACATAGCAGGCTACTGCATCGTCAACGACATCTCGGCGCGCGACCTGATACCACGCACCGACTACAAAATGCTCGGCACCGATTGGCTACGCTCGAAGGGACAGCCCGGTTTCCTGCCACTGGGGCCTTACCTCGTGCCGAAAGCCTTCGTGCACGACCCACATCGCCTAAAAATGCGCCTGTCCGTTTCGGGTCAGATCATGCAGGACGAATCCACGGCCGATATGCTGTTCGACATCGTACGCCAGATCGAATACATCTCACGCTATTCACGCCTGCTGCCGGGCGACATCATCTGCACCGGCTCGCCCTCCGGCAACGGCACGCACTACAACCGCTACCTGCGTGCGGGAGACGTGATTGAGGCCGAGATCGAAAGTCTCGGTCGGCAACGACAGATTTGCGTCTAATTCCGACGACGAAACAATAAACCCACCGAAATGCAAAAGCCCCTCTTATGAACTGCCCCAAGAAGTTGGGTTAAAAGCTAGACAGCCAAGGCCTGAGTCCGGTACTGCAACGGGCTCAGGCCTTTTAGTTAGAGCGGAAGCTTGTTCACACGCTTGCCACCTGGCCAAACACTAGCCGGCGCTCAGTTTGGTAAGCAATGATCTTGCCAGCGTAAAGGTCCATCACCGGCGAGAGGTAGAGCTTCTGGCGTTGACGTCGAACTTTGGTCATTTTCTGGTTGAGCGGCCCTAAGGCAACAATCGAGCAGTAGGAGCAGCCTGCCTTCCGGCTATTTTTCATAGCGGGAACGGTCTCCAGTAAGACGCGACACTCGGGCACTGCAACTGTTGTCCGGTAATTGGAAACGGCACGCCCAACTACCGTGCACTTTCCTATATTTGCGGTTCCTATCCTCTTCGTCATTACGAGGATGGCAAGCACGGTTGCTATTGCCTTTGCCGGCTGTTGGACCACCGTACCGACACCGGCTCAGCACAAACTACCTGAGGAACAGCCCATGTTGGTCGAGATGAGAACCTATACGACACACCCCGGCAAGTGGCGAGACTATCTCGCACTATACGAGGCCGAGGGCCTGCAGATTCAGAAGCGCATCCTGGGACGTATGGTCGGCTATTACCGCACGGAAGCCGGCGCACTCAACCAGGTAATTCATATGTGGGGATACCGAGACATAAACGAGCGCGAGGAACGACGCACGGTTCTGATGGACGATCCAGATTGGAGGTCGTATGTCGTGAAGATGCTGCCGCTGCTCCAAAGCCAAGAGTCGAAGATTCTGGTGCCCGCGGCATTCTTTTCGCCTCAATGGCAAGAGTGACGAGACCGAAGTTCGTCGAAAGCCGTGTCCGAATGTCGAACAGTACCGTGGCACGGTCCAGCTATTTATCTACCATTTTTCATGCTGCGCATTCGCGCATCGGGTTGTTAAATAAAGAAAGCGAGAGACTATGAAACTGGCTTCATTGCGGTCCGGTAGGGACGGCGAACTAATCGTTGTAAGCGAAGATCTGCGCATTGCGATAAAGGCGGGCCAAACGGCGCCTACGATGCAAGATGCGCTGGACAACTGGGACGCGGCGTATCCGGCACTTGAGCATATGTATCGCATGCTTAATCAAGGTGACGCGCAAGGAGCGTTTGCGCTCGACCTGAACACACTCGCCGCGCCGCTTCCGCGCTCCTACCAGTACCTAGATGGCGCAGCTTACGTTAGCCATATCCAGCGCAACCGTGCTGCTCGTGGAGAAGCATTGCCGAAGGACTTGTTGCAAAAACCGTTGGTCTATCAGGGCATTTCCCACGGCTTTATGAGCTGGAATGAAGATGTGCGGCTTCCAAATGAGGAACTTGGCATCGATTTCGAAGCAGAAATCGCTGCAGTAACTGGCGATGTACCAATGGGAGTGTCTCCAGAGGACGCAACAAAGTATATACGCCTGTTCGTACTGCTAAACGATATATCGTTGCGCAGCCTAATCCCGCCAGAGCTGAAGCGCACTTTCGGCTTTCTGACCGGCAAGCCGGCGTCCAGCATGGGGCCGATTGCCGTCACTCCTGATGAGCTTGGTGATCTGTGGGACGGTCGCTTGGTATCCGGCACAATGCAATGCTGGGTGCGTGGCGAGTCGGTCGGAAAGATCGAGACGGGTATCGATACCCCTTTCCATTACGGCGACCTAATAGCGCACGTTGCCCAAACCCGCAACTTCGAGCCCGGCTCTATCGTGGGACTGGGTACCGTCTCGAACGAAGACGAGTCGGTGGGCTGCGCCTGCATCGGCGAAGTCCGCGCCCTAGAAACGTTGAAGGGCGGCAGGCCAACCACGCCGTTCTTCCGGTTCGGTGACCACATTAAGATTGAACACGTTGACCGCAACGGGCATTCTGTCTTTGGCTGCATTGACCAAAAGTTCGTCACGAGCGTCGCTGGCGCGCGTTAGAAGTCAGTGGAAGTTCCACCTGTTCACTCCGCTTCTTTCGTACATAACTGGAGAACAACATGCTTTGCAAAAGCTTGCACCACGCCGCGTTTCGCTGCAAAGACGCACGTGAGACGGTCGATTTCTACACGAACGTGCTGGGCCTGAAATTCATCCATGCAATGGGCGAGGATCACGTTCCCTCAACCGGAAAATACAGTCCGCATATTCATATCTTCCTCCAAATGGAGGATGGCAGCTGCATAGCCTTCTTCGAATTGCCAAGAGATGAGGGGCAACCTTCCGGGCGGGATCCGGAAACACCGGACTGGGTACAGCACTTTGCGTTCCGTGTCGCCGACAAGGACACGCTAATGAAGGCAAAGGCGGACCTGGAATCGAAGGGAATTGGCGTGCTCGGCCCGACTAACCACGACGATTTTCTGCTGTCTATCTACTTCTTTGATCCTTCCGGACACCGTCTCGAACTCAGTGCGCACATATCAACTCCGGAACAGGACGCGTACTTTGAGAGGGATGCAATGGACGTGCTGAACCTTTGGGACCAGACCCATGATTGGTCGCAGCGTGCAAAGTTGTTCGGCGGTGCGACCGGGTATCAGCGCAACAACTAGCGAGCAAAGGTGCGACTGCAGGCGTTCTGTCTGATGGGGTGCTTCTGTTCCGAGCTGGTGTTCCGAACAGAAGCACCCGTGCTTACATCACGTTATAATAATTCGATAGAGCACTGGTCTAGCGCTCAAAGAGAACAGGATTCAATTCGCGAATTGCCTTCTCGATCTTAAGCACCTGTTCCTTCAATAGTTGGGCAATCTGCCTACGTCGTTGCTCGCGCATGCGTGCGTCGATGGCCCCAACACTGATGGCGCCGATGGGGCGGCGCATGGAATCATGTAACGGCATACCTAATGCCGTCACGCCTAAGGTAACGCGGTTCTTGACGAGTGCATAACCCGCTTCACGCGTGCGAGCAATTGCCTCCCTTTGCTGCTCCACGTCTAGTCTGCCGAAATCTGGCAGGCGCGAAGCCGTCACATGCAATATCCGTTCACATTCGTCATTGTCACAGGCCGCTAGGATGGCCAGGCCGGCTGCGCCTACCCCAAGTGGCCGGCGGCTTCCAACTTCCAACATGATCGTCCGGATCGCAAATGTTCCCTCGATCCTATCAATGCACACGGCATCGAGCCCGCTACGCATCACGAAATAGGACGTGTCCTCGGTCTCCGCGCTCACCGTCTCTAACGCCGGCCGACAAACGTGTCGCAGGTCAAAGATCTCAGCCGCTGCCAATCCCAGTTCATAAGCTACCGGTCCCAGCAGATACCGGCGTGACTCATCGTTCTGAACCACCAGGCCCTCTCTGTGCAACTGCTTAAGCAAGCGGTGGGCAGTCGGATGCGGGAGGGCACTTCGCGAGGATATCTCCGTCAGTGCCAGGCCGCGCCTGCCTGCAGTTGCCAGCAGCCTCAGCAGCAGGTTTGCGCGGCGAATGGTGCCGACGCCATCATGATTCGAAGTCATAGAAATCTGTTTTCCCTGGGCAAAGAAGCCGCTCAAGTCCTGTTCATTATACGGAAAAGCGCTAGTCATCTAACCTTTCCATTCTTACAGTGCTACCCAGGAATTATGCGGATCGAGGCCCTTGGTCTCGACGGGCGATTGATAGCCAGAGAGGGCCCCACCAGGAGGGACGAAGCCGGGGCTGCTTATCGGCTAACCAAGAACTGAAAGGAGACGAATTGAGCATGGAATTGTTAGGACGTGGGGACCCCGTATTCGATGTGCTTATCGTCGGTTACGGCCCTGCCGGCGCGACGATGGCAAATCTACTGGGCAAGCGCGGTTACAGTGTTGCCGTTTTCGATCAGACGCTTAAGATTTACGATAAGCCCCGTGCGATTACCGCAGACCAGGAAGTGATGCGGGTGTTCCAGGAGTGCGGACTGGCGGAAGAGGTCTCTAGGAAAACGACCCCTCATCCCGGGACTGACTTCATTGGCATGGAGGGGCAGCTCATAAAGTGCTTTTACCCTGCACCACCTCCATCACCTTTAGCATGGGAGTCGACATGGATGTTTGTGCAACCCGAACTTGAAGCAACGCTTCGGGCAGGATTGGCCCGATATCCGAGGGTTCAAGAATTTCTCGGGTACGAGTTCGTCGAATGCTCCCAGGGTAAAGATGGGGTTATTGCAACGATCAAGCAGGTAGCCGGGGACACCCTCTTCACTGTCAGTGGAAAGTACCTGCTCGGTTGCGACGGCGGGCGAAGCACTGTGCGGAGGCAGATGGGAGCGAAGATTGAGGATCTCGCGTTCGATGAATGGTGGATAGTAGTGGATGCATGGATGCGCGGTCCAATCGATCTGCCGCCGCGTTGCGTCCAATATTGCCGGCCCTCCCGCCCTGGAACCTACATCGTTGGGCCGGATAACTTACGCAGGTGGGAAATCAAGATGTTGCCCGGTGAAACGCCGGACGACTTCAAAAGTGACGAAGCGGTGCTGCAAGTGTTATCCACATTTGTAGACACTACCCATCTGGAAGTCTGCAGAACGGCGATCTACCGCTTCCATGCCTTAGTGGTTGACGAATGGCAAGATGGGCGTGTGTTCCTGATGGGTGACGCCGCTCATCAGATGCCACCGTTCCTTGGTCAAGGGCTTTGTGCCGGCATCAGAGATGCGCTCAATCTCGCCTGGAAGATCGACGGCGTAGAGCGTCTCGGCTACTCGAAGGCACTGCTCAATTCATACACCGAGGAGCGAAAGCGCCACGTGAGGACAATAGTCGGCCATGCCAAATCGTTCGGACTGATCATCGGCGAATTGGACGAAGCCGCCGCCCGGAAGCGGGACCGTGAACTCGCCGAGTTGCTTGCATCGGGCAAGGCAGAAACTGTACGGCAGAAGTTCATTCCCGGACTCGAGGTTGGACTTATCGGCAGAGATACTGACCAACATATACAGGTCGGCGCAGGCGAGCTTTTTGTTCAACCATGGATCCATAGTGGTGACGAAGTCAGGCGCCTAGACGATCTACTACCACCGGGGTTCCTGGTTGTGGCTGGTTCCTCAGATGTGCCGGACTGGTTTGATGCAAGTACGACCGATGCTTTGGAAAAGATCGGCGGAAGAACAGTGATCATCAGCACTACGCCAAGTTTCGTACGCCTGCCAACTCTGAGCTTGATAGAGAGGGACGGGTTGTTTGACCAATGGCTTTCGTCGCTCGGAGCGAAGGCGGCCATCATCCGTCCAGATCACTATGTCTACGGCACCGCAGCCGGCGCTGGCGAACTTCGTCGACTGATTGCTCAACTTGCCGAACAGATTATTCCCGCTGCCGCACAAGAGACGTAAGCTCCGCTTTTCACGCACCGGATTGCCAATCTTCCAAGGCTGGTGGGCATGCGAGCGGGCCGTACCGTGTCGGTCAGGTCACGAAATGGGAACCTGACCATCGGCAGAGACTGCCACTGAAAACGCGATCCGGCCGTTCGTCGTCGGTTGGCCTAGCTGTTTGCCGAAACGGTTGCCGTTCCGCTCCCGGTATTGCAGGGCCATTCCACCCAGCAGACTCGGCGGCACGACAGCCGGCAACTGCTCGAACAGCATCCATTCGTTGACGCCTCGCACGCGGACGCTGCAACGCGTGCCGCTAGAGCCGGGACCGATAGCACGGCCCCCAACCGATGAAGTTCGGCAAGGTACCGACGAAGGCCCGCTACCTGTCAAGTGTAGGCAGGCAAGCACTCCTGCGCCCGACCGCTCTGCCAAAGGAAAAAGCTACGATCGGTAGCACCAAGGCGGCAGAGTAGAACCAGATTGTCTGTCCCAAGGAGTCAACCACGACAGCCGCAAGACTCATACCAATCGCCTGTCCAAAGAAAAGCGTCGCAGCAAAAAGTCCGACCGCAGTGCCTCGCGCTTCCCGCGACATCTGCGTTGCCTCGGTCTGCAGAGTGTTGTGAAGCGTATAGAATCCAAGTCCACCAAGAAAGCAGCCAAGTACGCTCCACTCCCAGCGCGATCCGCCAGCCACAATGGCAAAGCCTGAGCTCAGAAAGAGACCACCCAGGCCTGCTAGGCCTGCTCGCGAGAGATGCCGAGTCAGCATGCCCGATAAGACTACATAGACCAATCCGCCGACACCGTACATCGCCATAACCGTACCGGCTGCACCCAGACTCAACCCGAACTGCATGTGCAAGTAGGCGGGGACAAGCGCGAAGCCCGAGAGCGTGAATAAACCCTCCAGCACCGTCACCAAGAGAATAAGTCGCGCCCATCGCTGCCGGAAGACCCCCCAGACCTGTCCGCCAATGGAGCGTCGAAGTGGCGAGTCTGGCGCCGCACCCAACGCCTTCGTCCGGACACGAAGGGCGACAAGGCCAAAGCCCGCCGCTAGCACGATGAACACGACGCGCCAGTGCAGTGCATCCGCAACAAGTCCCGACATCCATTGACCGCCAATCAGGCCTCCAATTGTGGCGAGGAGAAGACGGGCCAGAGCCTGTTGCCTGCGCTCGATGGGCACCGTATCGCCGATTCTCGCCATGCTCATCGGAACAATGCCTGCGGCCGCCGCGCCGGAAAGACCCCGTGCAATAGCAAGCGCGGTCATTGTTGGGGCGAGCGCCGTTAGCATATTCGCCACCGAACTCGCAGCCAGCGCAACAACGATGACACGCAGCTTGCCAAAGCGGTCGCCTAGCGGGCCATATACGAGTTGCAGAATGCCGTAGGCCAGGACAAATGCCGATATGGACCACCCTGCCTCGCCGATTGGCACCCCGAAATCGACCGACAGTGCCGGAAGCAGGACATCGCAGGCGCGCATCGATGCCATGCTTAGGGCAGCCGCCAATGCCAGCGTTCCTCTCACGGACATCTGAACTTGTGCCTGACGCACAGGCTGCCAGTAACTCCACTGCCCTTTTTGATCAACTTATCGTGAAGCACAATGGCATAGGAATTGGTTCGCATGGACAAGGCATTGAGGTACCGCTCCGAACTTAATATCTCCACCAGTTGTGTTCTTGTTTCAACCACCAGTCGCTGCTCAGATCCGTCTGTCAATGAAACACATCTTGAATTCACAACGGCTCGCATTTTTTGTGGCGCGCGTGTGTCCGCGCAGAGTTCCAAGCTCATCTTGCCGCTTCACATTCGGACACCCGAAGTCAGGCAAGGCTGCTCCGAGGCAAATTTCATTGTTTTCAGCTGCTAAGGACGGTATGCAATCCGGAGTGGCGGCTGAAGGCTGGGCTATTCGGCAGATGCAATCTCCGGAAGCCCATGTTGCTTCCTCGCCGGAATGTGATTACTGATTACGCAAATGCATATCAGTGCGAACAACATTGCCAGAGCCAAGAGCGTGAAGTAGGCGGCCGCCCCACCTAGGGAAATGACCGCTGCGCCGGCAAAAGCGCTGACAATCGCTCCCAATCTGCCAAAGGCCGTAGCCGCACCGACACCGCGGGCCCGTATCTCCGTTGGATACAGATGAGCTCCGAGTGCATACATCGGACCCTGAACGGCGTTGACAAAGAATCCATGAATTCCGATACCGACAATAAAGGCGCTCACACCGATGCGGGTATAGCACGCCTGTAGTAACAGTGCGGTTAGCATCGCCCCCAGCGCAGCAATTGCCAAGGTGACGCGCGACCCAAATCTGGAGACGAGGCCCGCGCAGAGTAGTGCTCCGACCAGACCTCCGACGTTGTAAGCCGTAAGCCCGTGACTCGCAATAACTAACTCCATGCCTTCAAAGGCCAGCATTGCCGGGAGCCAGCTAAACGCACTGTAAAGCGCCAGCAGACACATAAAGAACGCGCCAGAGAGTGCTGCCGTATCACGTATCCAGCGTGCCGTGAACAGGTTCGCCAAGCCCATATTTGCATCCGCGCCCATCTTGGTCGAGTCAACAATATGGGCGCCTTCTTGAATAGCTCCTCGCATGCGGGTAAGAAGGCGCCGGAGATCTTCCTGCCGGTGCGCGCGCCGTGCTAGGTATCGGGGCGATTCAGGCAGGGAAAGTGCTAACAGTAGGGTGAGGGCAAGTGGCAGCAGCCCACCAAGGAAGAACAGGCTGCGCCAGCCGGAATATGGCAGCACGATGGCGGACAGAATTCCGGCGACAATCCCGCCAACCGGATAACAGACCACGGTCGCTGTCACCGCTAGGGTACGCATTCTCGCTGGCGTGAACTCCACCGCGATGATAGACGCCGTGGGCAACGCGCCCCCGATTCCCAGCCCTGCCATGAATCTCAGCACGCCCAGTTCTAGCAGGCTGTTTGAGAAGCCCATGGCAAGCGTGGCTGTGCCGAAAAAGCTTATGCTGGCGATGAGTGCAACCCTGCGACCCACCCGGTCAGCCACGGCGCCGACCGATACACTGCCAATTGCCATTCCGAGGAGGCCCGCCGCAACGACGGGGGCGAACGCTTCACGTGTCATGCCCCATTCACGCAGTATCGCCGGAACCGCGAAGCCAATAAGCTGGCCATCGAAGCCATCCATCACAACTGCCAGACTGGCGAGCAGGACGGCTAGCTTCTGTATGCTGCTGAACGGCCCATCGTCGAGGATCCGACCAATATCGATCGTCTTGCCACTCATCCTTGGGCCCTCCTATTCTTCACGCTCCGCCTCATTACGTATCTGCAGAATGCTTGCATGTGTCTCCTGAATCTCGTTCGCAATATAGGTCTTATCTGAATCTGGGTAGGCATCTTTCCGCCATGGAAATGTCCAGGTTGGCCAGTGCGTGCAAAAGTTGAATAGAATTACTAGATACGATACGGATCGGTTCATATCATACTATCCCGTTCGTCCTGGACTGACAAGCCTCCATGGCCGGGAATGCGATGTAGTTGTCGGTTGATTCGTGTAGCCGCGTAGGACGAATGTCTGCAGAGCCCCCATCAGAACTTGGCAGGGGCTACTTTGGACCTCGTGGCAAAGCGGGGTAGCCGCCTGCAGGGCAGTCGCAATCACTTCGATTGAACTGACACGTAGGAGGCAGAGCCTGCTTGCGTGCCAGGCGTGTCCATTTTCAAAGCTAGCGCTGGAAGCGATCTAAACGCGAATATGGTCTTTCGATCTGGTCATGTCGGTGCTCCTGCGGTTGAGAACGACACGTTGATGTTGCCAGTCATGGCTACGCCAGCCGCGCCCGGGCCGGCGGCCACCCGGCCGAACGGGCAAATTGAGGCCCCTGGGGACAGGGTGCTTCTGGCACGCCTGGCGCAGTACGGCGGCCACGCTGCCTACCACCACGCCGGCCGTGTGATCTCTTCTCGCTCGACCATTTAGCCTGACCGCTGAATTCTGAAGCCTAGGAGTCCCCTTCCGGACCGGAGAACCATGCTGCAGTACAAATGTGATGACGTTGCGGCTCAGTGTTTGCAGCTCAACATCTCGCAGTCGGAGGCCTTTAGGCCGGAGAACTGCAAGCCACTGGCGCGCAACCCTTCGCCGGCAGCAGCCGGCTACGGCTGTGAGACTTGCGTTGCACCAGTCGGCGCCGCAGCAGGCGTGTGGTTCGAGGAAGTCGAGGAAGCACTTTCCACCCAGACCTGCTCGTGCTGCGGTTCGCCCACGGCGCCGAAAGGTGTCGCAGGTCTTGGAGTAAGAGGATGGACATGCGGCGCCTGCGGAACGGTCCACGAGCGCGACGTCAACGCCGCCAAGAACATCCGCGCCCGCGGACGTGCCCCTGTCCTTCTCGCGCTCAGCGCAGCTGCCGTGGGCAGAGGGCAGGGAGGACGTCAACCACATCAATCCACATTTCTAAACCCTACTCCGGACGAGATTACCTATCATGTCCTTGCCCATTGTCAAAGTCGCCGCAGTCCGCGCCGCCCCCGTATTCCTGGACCGCGAGGCAACGCTGCGGAAGGCGTTGCCCCTGATTGGCGAAGCCACCGCGAGGGCGCCCAGTCGATCGCGTTTCCCGAGTCGTTCAATCCCGGCTTTCCCGTCTGGGCCGCTCTGTGGTCGCCCATCTACAACCATGACTGGTTGCGTAGCGCTCTCAAGCGAGCCACGATGGATGGCTTTGTCGGAAATCAATGCAAAGAAGCGCGCGACGGAAGTGCACGAGAGCTCAGAGTCGTTCGAGGGCGTGACGCACCAGCAGAGCGGACAGGACGAACATGGTCGTACCGATGAGACCATCCAGCACCTGCCAGGCCCTCGGCCGGGCGAACCACGGCGCCAGCCAGCGCGCGCCAAATCCGAGAAGCCCAAACCACAACAGGCTGGCAGAGCTTGCTCCCGCCACGAACCAGCCCCGTAGCGCTGCTGGTTGCTGGGCACCGATGCTGCCAACCAGCAGCACAGTATCCAAGTAGACATGGGGGTTCAGCAGCGTGAAAGCCGCCGCCTGCGCCAATGCGGCACCCCGGCTGAGACCCTTCCCACCGTCAGATGCTTTCAACTGGTGAGCATGCCGCGCACGGCGCAGTGCCTGCCATCCATATACCGCCAGGAAGACGGCACCGGCCAGTGCCAGGACACGCGCGAGGCCGGGGCGCTCCCCCAATGCTTGGGCCATGCCCATGACACCCGCCGCAATCAGCAATGCGTCCGCCATGGCGCACAACAGCACCACGCTGCCCACATGCTCACGACGCAGACCCTGGCGCAGTACGAATGCGTTCTGTGCGCCGATAGCCACGATGAGGCCCAGGCTCAGGGCCAGGCCCTGGACGGAAACGGATAAGGCAAGCGAGGTGTTCATACATCTAGCTTGCCTGCACCAGCGAATGAAGACAAACTACCTTTTCTTCATTCTGTTTAGCCAAACTTAACCTATGCTGGATTACTCCGCTCTGTCCGCATTGGCTGCCGTGGTTCGGGAGGGCAGCTTTGAGCGTGCCGCCCGCGCTCTTCATGTGACGCCTTCGGCGATTTCGCAGCGCGTTCGGCTGCTGGAGGAGCGCGTAGGCTGCGCGCTGGTGGTGCGCGATCAGCCCTGCCGGGCCACGCAGACGGGCCGCCGGCTTTGCCAACACATTGACCGTGTGCGGCTGCTCGAGCAAGAGTTGCAAGGGGCATTACCGGCGCTTGCCCCGGAGGGCATTGCACGGGTAGCGCTGCCCATTGCGGTGAATGCCGACAGCCTGGCCACCTGGGTCGCGCCGGCCATCGCCGCCTTCGCTGCTGAAAGTCCCGTGCTGATGGAGGTGGCGGTGGACGACCAGGACCACACCACGGAGTGGTTGCGCAGCGGCGCAGTCCTGGCCGCCGTAACGGCCACAGCCCGTCCTGCCGCAGGCTGCAACAGCCGCCCGTTGGGCTCCATGCGCTACCTGGCGGCCGCCAGTTCAGCTTTTATCCAACGCCATTTCGGCGATGGGGTCGGCGCTGGCAGTCTGGCGCAGGCGCCCAGCCTAGTGTTCAACACCAAAGATGAGTTGCAGGCGCGGTGGGTGCGGCGTTTGTGCCATCGGCACGTGGAGCTTCCCCGGCACACGTTGCCTTCGTCCCACGCCTTTGTGACCGCAGCATTGGCTGGCATGGGCTGGGCATTGCATCCGGAGGCACTGATCGCCCCTCATCTTGAGGACGGTTCACTCGTCGAGTTGGTGCCGAACACCCCGCTTGATGTACCGCTTCACTGGCAACACGTACGTGCGGCGTCAGGATTGCTCGAAGGTTTGAATCGCGAAGTTCTCGCCGCCGCCCGCGCCGCGCTGTTACCGCCCTGAGTTGCGTCGGGTCAGACGCGCGTTGTCTGAATGGGATATATGCCCGCTTTTGGCTGAACTCGTCCGAATTGCAGGCGCGGGCTGTCTTGGAGCGCAGTCAAGCGGACTAGCCTGCGCCACTCGACGACGAAATTGCACTCATCCGAGCTGAACAGGGCTGAGCGCAGTCGTGGCGGGAAACCGTGGACGGCTTCATAAGGAAGAGCCTGAACCGCCTGCCAGAATTGAGCAACGTGAAGAATTGTGCACCTCTGCAGACACTCCCAATGGACACAGAGCATCATTTTGGTCCATCACGTCGGTAGGTGCCCCGACTCTTGGCCTGCGCTCACGCATTTCCACGCGCCGGTGCTTTTGCTGCCGAGAGCACGCCAGCCCAGAGCTTCCGTGGCGCTCGCGCGCGCTTAGGCCGGTTCGCTAGCCCTTCCCCGCGCTGATAAGATCTAGTAGTTAAGTCTTCCAGATCCTGGAAGGGATAAGCCCCATGCGCTGCGCAAGCTGCGGGTTCGAGAATCCGGCAAGCGTCAAATTCTGTGAGGAATGTGGCGCAAAGCTTGTTCGCGTCTGCCCGGCCTGTGGGCAAAAGGCCAGTGCCAGAGCCAAATTCTGCAGCGAATGCGGCGCGCCAATGAGCGCGACGTCCCCTATCACGGCACCTGCGCCGAGCGCCCCCATCGACTACACACCCCCATACTTGGCCGAGCGCATTCGAGCGGCACAGACGGGCATGGAAGCTCGTGGCGCGGCGGATGGCGAGCGCAAGACGGTAACCGCCCTGTTCGCCGACATGGCCGGCTCGACCGCGCTGATCCACGACCTCGATCCGGAAGACGCACGGCGACTGATTGACCCTGTGCTAGCGCTGATGATGAACGCCGTGCATCACTATGAAGGCTATGTAGCCAAGTCGATGGGCGATGGCATCCTGGCGCTGTTTGGCGCGCCAATCGCGAACGAAGACCATCCGCAGCGCGCTCTGCTTGCGGCGCTACGCATGCAGGAAGCGATGCGTCGGTACGCCGACGAGGTGCGTCTCACCCAAGGGATCGCGCTGCAGATCCGCGTCGGCATCAATTCCGGTGAAGTGGTAGTGCGCACAATTCGCATCAAGGATTTGCACACCGACTACGATCCTGTTGGCAAATCGATCCATATTGCTTCGCGGATGGAGAGCATCGCGTTGCCCGGCTCAATTGTTGCGAGCGAACACACCCACAACCTGACCGAAGGCTATTTCGAGTTCAAGGCGCTTGGCGCGACTCCGATCAAGGGGCTCCCCGAGCCGCTCGCTGTCTTCGAAGTCCTCGGTCTCGGTCCACTGCGCACTCGGCTCCAGGTCTCGGCCAGCCGCGGGCTGGCGCGCTTTGTCGGCCGTACGCGTGAACTCGAGCGGTTGCGCGAAGCGCGGGCGGGGGCGCAGGCCGGCCATGGTCAGATCGTCAGCGTGGTCGGTGAGCCGGGAGTCGGCAAGTCGCGGCTATGCCACGAGTTTAAGCTTCTTGCGCCTCGCGCTTGCCTCGTGCTGGAAACCTTCTCGGTTTCTCACGGCAAAGCTTATCCGTATCTACCATTAATCGAGTTGCTGCGGAACTACTGCCAGATCACGGCGCAGGACGATGAGCGCCGGCGGCGTGAAAAGCTCACCGGCAAGGTCCTGACCCTTGACCGCGCGCTGGAAGACAACCTGCCCTATCTGCTTTACCTGCTGGGAGCCGCCGAGCCGGGCTCGGCGCTGGCTCAGATGGATGCCCAGATCCGCCAGCAGCATACATTCGAGGCTGTCAAGCGGCTGCTGGTGCGTGAGAGCCAAGCCCAGCCGCTGGAGCTGATCGTTGAGGATTTGCAGTGGCTCGACAGCGAAACCGAGGCTTTCCTAGACTTTCTCGGCGAAAGCCTGGCTGGCGCTCGCATCCTGCTGCTAGTGAATTGCCGCCCCGAGTATCGGCACCATTGGAGCTCCAAGAGCTATTACACCGAGTTGCGGCTATATCCTCTGCGCGAAGCCGAAGCTCAAGAACTACTGCGAGCCCTGCTGGGCGACGCAGCCGGGCTCGCCCCCCTCGAGCACCTAATCTTGGAGCAGACCCAGGGCAATCCGTTTTTCATCGAGGAGGTGGTGCAGACGCTGGTCGAGGAACAGGTTCTACGTGGTGAGCGTGGCCATTACCGTCTAGAACGTATCCCCGGAAAACTGCACATCCCGCCCACCGTGCAGGGGGTGCTCGCAGCCCGCATCGACCGCCTGCGGCCAGCCGAGAAGGCACTCCTGCAGACCCTGGCCGTGATCGGCAAGGTGTTTCCCTGGAGCCTGCTCGCGCGAGTCGTCGGGCAGCCCGAAGACACGACGAAGAGACTGCTGACGCGGCTGCAAGAGGGGGAATTCATTTACGAGCAGCCAGCATTCCCAGAGGTGGAATACAGCTTTAAGCATGCATTAACACAGGAAGTAACCTATGGCTTGCTGCTGAGTGAGCAGCGTCAGGCACTGCATGAGCGCATCGCTCAGGCGATTGAGGCTCTCTTTGGCGCCCAGATAGAGGAGCACTGCAGCGAGCTGGCGCATCATTTCAGCCGCAGCGGCAACGCGCCGAAGGCGGTGGAATACTTGCACTGCGCCGGGCGCCAAGCAGTGCAACGTTCCGCCGATGCCGAAGCTGTCACCCACCTCACCATGGCACTGGCCTTGCTCGCAACGCTGCCTGATACTCCTGAGCGCGCACGGCACGAACTCGTCATTCAAATCACCCTCGGCCCGGCCTGGATGGCTACCAAGGGATTCGCTGCCCCGGAAGTGGAGGCGACTTACACGCGCGCTCTGGCGCTGTGTCACCAACTCGGGGAGACGATCCAGCTCTTCCCCGCCCTACTGGGGCTGCGCACGTTTTACATAGTCCGCGCGGAACTCCAGACCGCGCGCGAGTTGGCGGAGCAACTGCTGGCGCTAGCCGAAAAGGCGCGGGACCCCGCATTGCTCGTACAAGCGCGGCGGGCGTTAGCGGCCAGCTTATTCTGTCTCGGCGAGCTGAACCCCGCCCGCGCACAGTTAGAGGAAGCCATTGCGCTCTACAACCCCGGGAAACATCGGTCACACGGCTTTTTTTATGGACTCGAACCCGGTGTACAGGGGCTGGCCCTCGTAGCCATGGACTTGTGGCTTCTCGGCTATCCGGACCAAGCTCTCGCACGCAGCCATGAGGCGCTCGCCTTGGCCCTGACCCCATCCCATCCTCCTGACTCGGCTGATGCCCTTATCTTCGCCGCTGAGGTCCGTCTGTTCCGCCGCGAAGTGCAGCCTGTACACGATCTGGCGCAGGCACTCCTCACCCTCGCAACCGATTACGGCTTACCGTTCGGCTCGGCTTGTGGGACCATCCTCTCAGGCTGGGCACTGGCTCACCTGGGCCGTGCAGCGGAAGGCGTTGACATGATACAGCGGGGATTGAGCGCCTACCGCGCCACCGGAGCCGAGCTTTGGCGGACCCATTTCTTAGCCCTGTTGGCCGAAGCGTGCACAAGAGCAGGACAAGCCAAGCTAGGCCTTGCGGCGCTGGCCGAAGCATTGGCGCTGGCGGACCCGACCGAGGAACGTGTGTACGAAGCGGAACTGTACCGGCTCAAGGGGGAATTAACGCTTCTGGTGCCAAGCTACGGAGGCCAAGGGAACAACGGCCGGCCCGACGCCGAAGTCTGCTTCCTTCAGGCTATCGCGATTGCCCGCCGCCAAGGCGCCCGATCTCTGGAGTTGCGTGCGGTGGTCGCTTTGAGCCGGCTGTGGCAGCAGCTGGGCAAATCCCCTGACGCCCGCCAGATGCTGGCTGAGTGCTATGGCTGGTTCACCGAAGGCTTTGACACGGTGGACCTGCGGGCAGCTAGGGCTCTGCTCGTCGAGTTCGATTGAAAACAGCGGCGCGCTGCGTTTACTGCACTGCCGTAATGACAGTAGCACTGACGAAGTGGGAATGGTTAACCCTCCACAGCCTCAACATCCAGCCCACCTCGACGGATGGAGCAATGAATGGCGCCTCTCGCCAGACCTAGTTCACGAATGCAGACCCATGATCCAACGCATCCGACCCAGTTTGACCGTATGCTGCCTACGTAGTCGGATAATGCGTAGACAGAGCGAAAGCTCGGTTCCGGCATAGACCCTTACTTTACTAAAATAAAAACCATGCCCTACAAGCGAGGGCATGGTCACTTCTCTCGGCGTCACGCAGCAGCTTTCAACATTCCGTGAGGATCGATAACGAACTTCTTGGCCACACCTGCATCGAATTGTGTGTAGCCTTGTGGTGCGTCCTCCAATGAGATCACCTGCACATTGACGACATTGGCGATATCAATCCGGTCCCAGAGAATCGCCTGCATGAGGTTTTTGTTGTATTTCATAACCGGCGTCTGCCCAGTAAAAAAGCTGTGCGATTTTGCCCAGCCCTGCCCCAGACGCAGAGACAGGCTGCCGCGCTGGGCAGCAACGTCAACTGCACCTGGGTCGTCAGTCACGTACAGCCCCGGGATACCGATCTGTCCGGCCACACGCGTGACTTCCATCAGTGAATTGAGAACGGCAGCTGGCGCCTCCCGCTGGGAGCCGCTATGTCCGTGGCCACGAGCCTCAAACCCAACGCAGTCGATAGCGCAATCCACCTCCGGTTCGCCTACGATCGCTGCAATCTGCTCCGAAAGGGAGACATCAAGCGACAGGTCAACCGTCTCGAAGCCGACCTTACGAGCATGTTCGAGTCTAGCCTTGTTGACGTCCCCAATGATTGTGACCGCCGCGCCCAGCAATCGCGCCGACGCAGCCGCTGCCAGTCCGACGGGACCAGCACCGGCGACATAGACCGTCGTCCCTGGCTTCACTCCCGCGGTGACTGCGCCATGATAGCCGGTTGGAAGAATATCCGAGAGGCAGGTCAGGTCACGGATCTTCTCCATTGCCTGGTCATGGTCCGGAAACTTCAGCAAGTTGAAATCCGCGTACGGCACCATGACGTACTCGGCCTGCCCGCCGATCCAGCCGCCCATGTCGACATATCCATAGGCACCACCGGGACGTGCAAGGTTGACGGTCAAGCAAACCCCCGTGTTCATTGACTTGCACATCGGGCATCGACCGCACGCAACATTGAACGGAACCGACACCAAATCTCCCTTCTTGAGGGTAACAACATCGGAGCCAACCTCGATCACCTCCCCCGTAATCTCGTGACCGAGGACAAGTCCAGCGGGAGCAGTCGTTCTACCACGAACCATATGCTGGTCAGAACCGCAGATATTCGTGGAGACTACACGAAGGATCGCCCCATGATTGGCCTTCCTTCCATTAGGTTCAACCAAATCTGGGAAGGGAATACTCTGAACTTCGACGATTCCCGGTCCCACATAGACCACCCCACGGTTATTCGACATAAGTTTCTCCTAGTGTGACTAAAGATCCAAGACCAGGTGTCGCCCCTTGCACCCGGAAACGCAAACCATCATTATCCTGTTGGAGTCGCGTTCGCTCTGGCTCAAAACGCTGTCGCGATGGTCGGGACAGCCTTCGAGTACCGCCGTCTCGCACGATCCGCATACGCCCTCCCGACACGAGTACTCAACCTGCACTTCGGCTTCTAATAGTGCATCCAGTAACGATTTTCCCGAGGGCACAAGTACGCTTTTTCCAGAACGCCCCAGCGCGACGCTGTACTCACCTTCCTGCACTGCCTCAGTGGCGGGATCGGCGGCAAAGCGCTCTACATGTACGTTGGGATAACCATGCGCCTTGCATGCATCCTCGAATGCGCTCAGCATCGGCCCCGGACCGCAGCAGTAGAAATGCGTGTCGACGTGCCTGCCGGCCAACATGGTCTTGATATCTGGGGGAACCCCTTCTTCTTCATCGAAGTGGAAGCGTACGGCGTCACCGTAACCGGCCAACTGCTCCACAAATGCAGCCTCGGCGCGGGATCGCGCACAGTACAACAGCGTGAACGTGCGACCACGCTCGGCCAGGCGTCGCGCCATGCAAAGGATGGGGGTCACTCCGATACCACCCGCCACTAGTACCGACTGCATGGCGTCCTCATCCAGAGCAAAGTGGTTGCGCGGCGGCGCTACCTGCAGCATTTGCCCAACAAGCAATTCCTCATGAACGAAGCGGGAGCCACCGCGGCTGTTGCGGTCCAGCAGTACCCCTACCGTGTAGCGATCGCGGTCTTCTGGCGCGCCACACAGGGAATAGCTGCGGGTCAAGCCATTGGCCAGATGCAAGTCGATATGTGCGCCGGGACTGAACTCGGGCAATGTCTCTCCACCGGCACCCTGCAGTTCCAGGCTAACGACGCCACGTGCCTCGTAGCGGATCGCCTGCACCCTCATCATCAATAAGCTGCCTTGCTTCATCTTTGTATTTCCCTTCTTGCAACCCTATTCCTCGGGCGCGTGTCTTCTATACGGCCCCACCGTTTGCGCCCACATGCCTGGAATCGAAGTCCCGTTCGTCAACTAAGCAAGATAAGTCTGCAGCTGCTTCTCGCATCTTGGCAGTCAGGCGCTCCATCTCTTCGCCGTTCGGACACGTCGGCTTGACAATGACGCCCAAGGCCGCAACTATTGTTCCCAGCGCATCCCGGACCGGAACGGCGACCGCCGCAACGTCTACTTCGAACCCGTTTTCATGCATCACATAGCCGCGCTGATAGTCCCGTCGCACTTCTTCAAAAAGATCCATGACAGTTTGCGACGCTTGACCGGCCCGCGCCCGCAGTTCCGTCTCGGGGTAGAGTGAACGCAATTGGGATAGCGACAATTCTCCAAGCAGAACGCGACCTGGCATAGTGGCGTATGCGGGCAAACTGGTGCCAACGGCAACGTTGCCGAAAAGCCAGCTATTGGGATCGGCTTTCGCCACATACACTATCCACGGCCCATCGCGTACCGCCAGGTGGCAAGGGTATCCAACCTCGTCGCTTAGTCGTTTCAGCAAAGGACTGCCCAGCTCGGTAAGGTCCATCGATGCAAGTTGACCGAAGCCAAGCCGAAGCACCCCCACGCCAGCTCGGTACCCACGGCCCGCACCGGCACGTTCGACGAAGCCTGTGGCTTCCAGCGTGGCGAGCAAACGGAACACCGCAATGCGCGACAGACTCAGCCGTCGCGAGATTTCTGGTGCCGTCATTGGCGCACGATGCCTGACCAATTCCATGAGAAGACGAAGGCCACGTTCCAGGCTAGGGGCCGGCCCTTCGCCCTTTGCATATCTGGCAGTACTAATGTCAACAATCATATTTTTCGACTTGACGTCTTCGTCACAGATTCCTACGATCGTTACCTGCACTGGCTGTTGACGTAGTATCGTTGTACCTCAACAGCGTCTCGTTATATTTCAGCCAATTCTCGCTGTAGATTGAGGCAACGAACTTTCGATCTGCAAATTGGATACGGCAAGGCGAAATCGCGAGCAACGGACTCCGCCTTACCATTCCACATAGCCTTTAGAAGCGATGTCTCATCCCGACCCGCACCGCGGTCTGGCTGGATCCGGACGACGGCCCACCAATTGCCGCCACCACCTGCGAGCCGAAGCCACGATCGCGCCCATACGCACCCACCAGATACACATCCGTCCGCTTGGAAAGCTGGTAGTCAAGACTCAGCGTAAGCTGTTGAGCGTCGCCGACATCATTATTCCGGCTTTGGTACTGGTAGCCGAGACCAATCGATAGCGGCTGTGTCACCGTATATACAGCACCAAGCTCATAGGTCGTGGCTCTGGGCCGCACAGCGCTTGAGATGCGAACGTCGGAGACTAGTCCAAATAGTCGTACGGACTTGAAGCTATACGCCGCACCACCGATGATGATGCGCTTTGTGTCACTGTCTACAGCATTCTTCTGCGTGTAGTAAGAGACCGACGCACCAAATGGACCATTGTTGTAGTTCGCAATAACGCTGGTGGTGGCGCTCTTCCCGAGTGAGCCGGCTACTTCGCCAAAGCCGTACATCGCGCCGAAATCGAATCCGCCGAAATTCGGAGAGACATACTTGACCGAGTTATCGACCCAATCGCCCCAAACCCGGTTGTCCAGCGAATATCCTCCGGCGCTATACGAAGGCAGACTCCAGGCAAGCAGGCCCGCCGGTGTATTGGAAGCGACCGCATAAGCCGGGAAGTACCAGCCAATGAAATCATATTGCCGGCCCATGGTCAGGGTCCCCCATCCTCCCTGAGCTCCCACATAAGATCCGTAGCCGAAAAGACGTCCACCAGCGCTGAGCACGCCGGTGTCCAACTGGAATCCACTCTCCAACTGGAAAATGATCTTGTTGCCCCCACCGATGTCTTCGGTGCCTCGCATCCCCCAGCGACTACCTTGCGCTACACCTGTCATGAGCTCTACTGACGAACCCTGCACTCCGTTCTTAACGACATCATTGGTGTACGTCAGACCGGCATCGAGCAACCCGTAGAGCGTCACGGACGATTGTGCGAATGCGGTTCCTGTCAATAGCGACAGCCCTACAAGAAAAATTTTCTTACGTCCCACAGCTCCTCCCCTACCATCGAATATTATGAATCAGCAAGTTGCGACTAGATTGCAATTTGCTTTTCTATGCCTTTATCACCGGCTATGGTTGATCTCGCCCTGGCTACTGCTTTAGACCAGAATGTTTGCCATGTCTGGCAGAATTCCGTCAGAAAATTCAGCGTGACCCGTACAGCGCCTTACGCGCATCCGGCGAAAGCCATTGTTCAATCGTCTTCTTGTTCTCAGTGATGTAGGTTCGTGCCGCCGTGCGTGCAGGGACTTTCTTATCTGCCATCTCTGCGATGACACGATTAATATCTTCCATGGGAACGCTGACATTGCGCATGAAAGCTACAATCGTCGGAGCGCCATTTGCAAAATCCTTGGACACTGCAGTCGTCAGGTTCGTAGCTGGGGAAGCCGACCCACAGGGGTTCGTGGCGGGATTTTCATGGATAGTCTTCCAGCATTCGGCGTTGAACTCCGGCTCCTGGAGCTGGATCGACCGATACTTGCCAAGGATGTTCGAAGGCCCCCAGTATGTGAAAAGGATCGGCTTTCCTCGCTGAAACGCCGACGCAATGGCCGCATCGAAAGCGGCACCCGTTCCGGGTCGGAAGTTGTTG
Source organism: Cupriavidus sp. 8B (assembly GCF_054589115.1). Lineage (NCBI taxonomy): Bacteria > Pseudomonadati > Pseudomonadota > Betaproteobacteria > Burkholderiales > Burkholderiaceae > Cupriavidus > Cupriavidus sp. 8B. The sequence goes on from NZ_BAAILO010000555.1 coordinate 144,995, forward strand.
TAGGCAGCTGCCAACTTGTAGGCTTTCAGGCGTTGCGTGTTATCCTTTTCGCAGGCCCAGCCCGTCGGGCAATTGTAGAATCGTCCCTTCGTGGGATCCTCGTCATCACGGAATACTTCTGCGTAGGCTGCGAGGTCTGAGACTGACTTGAGGTTGGGGGCGATCGGTTTGATTCCTCGTGCCGCATCGCCGCGAACAACATATTCAGGCACGAACCAGCCTTCCCGACCACCTCCCTTGACGAGTGAACCGACAAGTTGAATGCTGCCACGTTCGGCCGCGCGCTCGAACGATTCTGTGCGACCCTGCCAATATTCAACAAATACCTGGAGATCATTGTTCAACAATGCCGCCTGGGTGATTGGGCTAGACCCGACCACCGCTTCAGTTTTGCAGCCATAGCCTTTTTCGATGATCTCACGCATCAGCTCCGAAAAGAACTTTCCGCTATCCCAGCCAATCTCTGCAAACTTGATGGGACGACTGGCGTCACACCATGCCGTGTCGCTCGCCATTGCGGCGTGCGCAAAAAGAAGCGACGCGGCAGCAACCACGGCTCGTGCCGTTTTTTTAGCTTTGCCTTTCATTATTTCCTCCAGTTAATCTGACGTACCCTGCTGGGGTGGGGCGATTTAATTAGGCTGATACGCGCTTACTTATTCGTCGCGCGTGGCATTTGCAGAACAGCGACTTCGCCGTGCAAGATCGAAGTCTGCAGCACGGGCCAACAGTCACGTTGGTAAGTCATATGTTTATGTGGGCACGTACATTTGACTCAATCAATCCTATGTCGCAGCGCAACATAGGCGCGCGAAAGGACAGTTCGGAGGGTACGGCCGCTAATCAGGCGGCACGCTGTGCGGAGGAATGCACCAAATCGGAACGTCGAGGTGGCGCTAGAGGCTGGTGGATAAGTCCAAACCGGACTATCGCGTGAACCCCGTGGCTGGGTCAGATGTTCGTCCGTCGGTCAGGCAGATCGCCTTTCGAACGCGGCGCCAGGGTGCATCGCGACTATCCTGAGATCGCACGTAAAGGTGCATATCTTGGCCTGGGCGCGCGCACGCTCGAAAGTCGCGCGAACAATGGCGCGTCAGGATGCTGCCTGCCTGATCAGCTTCTGGGCTTCGCGTTGCGGAGCACCACCTCGAGTGGCGAGCCGTCTCCCTTGAACTCTTCCAGCACGATGTTCGATTTCACTTCCAGCACTCCAGAGGTCTTATAAAGACGGCCAATCACGAAATCAGCGTATTCCCTGAGCGAGCGCGCACGCACCAGCAGGATGTAGTTGCTTGACCCCGTGATCACGTACGCATAGGCGACTTCCGGCCAATCAGCCACCATCATCTTGAAAGCTTCGTGCCAGCCCTCGCCGTCCGGGCGCATGGTGACCTGCACGATCGCCTGCACCTCTAAACCAAGGTTAGTCGGATCCAACTGTACCTTGTACGCCTTGATGATCCCGCTATGTTCAAGGAGCTTCACTCGGCGCAGGCAAGCAGACTGCGAAAGCCCTACCTGTTTTGCCAGGTCCAGGTTTGTGATCCTCCCGTCCAATTCCAGTGTGCGAAGAATTGCGATGTCGATTGAGTCCAGATCGAGTTGCATAAAGTTATAAAAATTCATTGTTTCATCGAAACTTCTTGCGCCACGATGCGGCGACGTCGCAGAAAAACGAAGCACATTTCGCAACTAGCCGCGTAATATTCTCCGCAGATCGTATCGGAACGGAGGCCTCATGCAAAGTCATCGTTATGCCGCGGCAGGCATCTGGGACATCTCACCATTGATACATGCGGAAACGCCGGTGTGGCCGGGTGACACAACCTTCAGTCATGAGCACATCTGGCGCATGGAAGCAGGCAGCCCTGTCAATGTTGGCCGCATTACGCTATCCCCGCATACAGGCGCACATGCCGACGCGCCGGTCCACTATGAACGTGAAGGGCTCGGGATCGCGGCAGTGGACTTGACCAGATATATCGGGCCGTGCCGCCTTGTCCGGGTATCGGATCACGGTGGCTTTATTGAGCCAGAGTGCCTTCCGAGATCATTCTGGGAGGGGCCATTGCCTTCCCGCGTCTTGTTTCGTACTTACGAGACGTCTCCCGTCGCCTGGGATCCGCACTTTGTCGCCGTGGCTCCCGCAACCGTCAACCGACTGGCTGCGTTGGGGGTCCAACTATTGGGCATTGATACACCATCACTCGATCCCCAAGAGTCAAAAACGATGGATGCGCATCGGCGCATTGCGGCGCACGATATGGCCATCCTGGAAGGCCTAGTGCTGGACGACATCCTCGACGGCGATTACGAACTGATCGCTTTACCGCTGAAACTGGCTGCGCTCGACGCCAGCCCTGTGCGCGCCATCCTACGGCAAGCGCCACCCCCCCCACAACATTCTTAATTGGAGTATGACGATGAGCTGCCCAATGTCCGCCGGTCGCACCGCGACCAAAACCGCCGGGGCTGATCAATGGCACGGTGCACAGATGAATTTCGCCAAGGACATGAGCTACGGCGACTATCTCAGCCTGGCGCCAATTCTGTCAGCACAGCATCCACTGTCCCCCGACCACAATGAGATGCTGTTCATCATTCAGCATCAGACTTCCGAGCTCTGGATGAAGCTGATGCTTCACGAGCTCCACGCGGCCCGAACTGAGGTCCGCACCGATAAACTGGCGCCGGCGTTCAAGAAACTCGCTCGCGTATCCCGCATCATGGATCAGCTGGTGCAGGCTTGGAGCGTATTGGCCACCATGACACCGTCCGAGTACTCGGCGATGCGGCCGTACCTGGGAATGTCCTCGGGGTTCCAGTCGTTCCAGTACCGCGAGATCGAGTTTCTGCTTGGCAATAAAAACGCAGCGATGCTACATCCACATGCACATCGCGAGGACCTGCTCGGGCCTTTGGAGGCAGTTCTCAATAGCCCGTCGATCTATGATGAAGCGTTGAAACTCATGGCACGAAAAGGGCTGTCCGTTGATCCGGCGTGCCTGGAACGGGATTGGACACAGCCACTGTCTTATCAGCCATCGGTTGAAGCTGCCTGGGCCGTCGTCTATCGCGATCCCGAAGGGTACTGGGATCTGTACCAGCTCGGAGAGAAGCTCGTCGATATTGAGGACTCTTTCCGCCAATGGCGCTTCCGCCACGCTACCACTGTTGAGCGCGTCATCGGCTTCAAGCGCGGCACCGGTGGCACGGAAGGAGTTTCCTACCTTCGCAAGATGCTCGATGTCGAGCTCTTCCCTGAACTGTGGCGTGTCCGCACTGCGTTGTAAAAAACACCCCACCTGACAAATTCATAGCCCACCATGTTTCATAACGTCGAGGCCTACCCAGGCGACCCCATCCTTTCATTGCTCGAAGGATTCCTTGCTGACCCCCGCGAACAGAAGACCAACCTGAGCATCGGTCTCTACTACGACGAACATGGGCGTATTCCCATTCTTGAAAGCGTCCAGGAAGCCAAAGCGCAGCTCCAAGCCAACCCTACGCCGCATACCTATCTGCCGATGGAGGGGGTTGCTGCTTACCGGGAGGCAGTTCAACACTTGGTTTTTGGCCCCGACGCTCCTCAGGTCACCAGCGGTCAGATCGCAACGATCCAAACCATTGGTGGGTCGGGGGCAATTCATGTCGCCGCGCACTTCATCAAGCAATACCTGCCGGGCAGCGCCGTGTGGATCTCTAACCCCACGTGGGACAATCATCGCACCCTGCTGGAGTCCGCTGGACTGACCGTCCACACGTATCCCTATCTAAATGCGGCGGGAAATGGGGTCGACTTCGACGCAATGCTGAGTACGCTGCAGACGCTCCCCCCGCACAGCGTAGTGCTCTTGCAGCCCTCGTGTCACAACCCTACTGGGTGTGACTTGACTCCTGAGCAATTCGATGAAGTGATTGCGATTGTTGAGACACGCAAGCTGGTTCCGTTCATGGACATGGCATATCAGGGCTTCGGCAGAGGGCTCGACGAAGATGCCGCGCCAATCCGAAAGATTCTTAAGAAAGGCCTGCCACTGTTTGTGAGCAACTCCTTCTCGAAGAACTTCTCCCTGTATGGCGAGCGCGTGGGAGGTCTTTCCATCGTTTGCGACAGCAAGCAAGTTGGCGACAATGTTTTGGGCCAGCTCAAGGCCATCGTCCGCAAGATCTACTCGAGCCCCCCGGCATTCGGCGGCCAACTTGCGGCCACGGTTTTGTCGTCATCCGGACTCAAGGCCAAATGGGAAGATGAGGTCGCGTCCATGCGAGCACGAATGGTCTTGATGCGACTTGCCCTGCGCAGCGCGCTTGAGACCCAGGCTGACTACCCGGCCGAGTTCCTGACCCGTCAAACGGGTATGTTTAGCTATACCGGGCTAAGCGCCGGCGAAGTCGACTATATGCGTGAAGCGCACGGTATCTATCTGGTTCGTTCGGGTCGCATCTGCATCGCTGGGCTGAACTCCCGCAACGTTGACGCGGTCGCGAGCGGCCTCGCGGATGTCATCGCGCGCCGACGCCGCGGATAACCCACATCGCTCAGCCGGCCAAGTGTCGGCTGGAAGAAGATTTCAAGGATACTTTGATGGTTGAAGTCATCGATACCGGTCTGAAGCCAATGGCTCAGCCATTCTCGTGGGCCACCCGCGCGAATGGCATCATATTCACGGCCCACGGACCGGTGGACGGTACAGGAAGCATCGCTGGCGAGGATATCGAGCAGCAAGCCCATCTGACGTTCAGCAACCTCAAGCAAGCCCTGGCAGCCACGGGCTCGACCTCTTCTGACGTTGCTCAAGTGCTGATCTACATGAAAGAAGCGACACATATGGGCTGCATTGACAATGTGTACCGCAAATTCTTCACGGCGCCGTACCCGAATCGCTCCAGCGTGGTCGTGAAGGATTTCGTGCATCCGGACATGCTGATCGAGATCGTGGCCTACGTGGCCACGAACGCTCCTTAACAGGGCAAGCGTTGCGCCGGCCCGCGGGGCGTGAGAAGAACAGTCTCGCGGCACCGGCGCCGCCCATTCGTTTCCTATTGCGGTGTTGATGCAAACACCGCCGGTATCGCGCTACAGGCGACTGCGGCAGTAGGCCGGCCCGATCTCCTGTCCACCGCGACAATTCAGCCGTCAATCCGCTCCCCGCAATGCCCAACCGCGGCATTTTCAGACCATAGATCCTGCCCGACTCAAAGGTGTAAGATCCAGGGCAATAGTCGCGGCCTTCCCGCCTGAGTCCAGTCAATACGCGCCAGATCATCGTGACACGCGTCGTCCGCGCTGATTTTACGTATCGCATACCAAGGCTTGTTGCCAATGAGCTCACTTCATCTACGCTTGCCCTCGCTGAACACAATCGCTGCGTTCGAAGCATCCGCGAGGCATTTGAGTTTCACCCGCGCTGCTGAAGAACTGCATCTTTCCCAAGCCGCGGTCAGTCGCCAGGTGCAGTCACTTGAGGCAAGGCTGGGCACACCGTTGTTTGTCCGCCGCCACAAGGAGATCATCCTGACACCCGCAGGCCTGGAATTCCAGGAAGCCATCGCCGAGGGACTACTGGCTTTGCGCAGTGCCATTGCCAGAATACGGAACCTGAGCGACAAGTCCGTTACCGTGTCCGCCAGCCTTGCCATGTCCAGCTTCTGGCTGATGCCCGCTATTCTGGATTTTCAAACCGCGTATCCGGACATCCCTATTCGCGTATTGGCCAGTGACAGTGTCATAGAACCGGGAGCCGCCTCAGGGGACCTCGCCATTCGCTACGGCAATGGGGCGTGGGAGGGTGTCAGCGCCATCAAACTGTTTGATGAGGTGATACTGCCGGTGTGTTCCCCGGCATTCATATCGGGCCGTTCCCCCCTGGATACTGCGGGCCTGGCTAATGAGCCACTCATCGAACTAGATAGTTCGATCACCACAAACTCCACTTGGAGAACCTGGTTCCGAAATCGGGGAATCGCTCAGGATTCCCTGAATATCGCGTTGCAGCTAACAAATCACGATCTCGTGCATCGCGCGGTTTGCGCCGGCAAGGGCATCGCGTTGGGATGGTCGTATGGTGTGTTGCGAGATCTTCGGGATGGTACGCTCATTAGACCTGTGCTTGACCAGGTGACCACCGGCAACGGGGAATTCCTAGTCCACACAAACGACTCCCCTTTGAGTGAATCCGCTGAACTCTTCAAAGCATGGATCCTCGACTACGCAGCCAGCGAGCGCTTGGAAATCGATACCTTTCTTGGCGGACAGCACGCAGTCTGATGTCCGACCCGCGGTCAAGCGCGTCGGACACGCCTTCTTTAAGGACGGCGCGCGGACATGACAGCTGTCGGGAACGATACAGCGCCAGCTTGTCCGGTTCGCATGTAGCGTGCAGCCACATGAAAGTGCCACGCCGCCCACAGGCCCGTCAGGGATACCGCCATCAGGACATAACGAAGCGACTCGGCTGGATTTGCGGTACGCGATGCGATGATATCCGAGAAAAAACCGACAACCTGCGGTGCTATGACGAGGTTTGCAACGTTCGTGGCAAACACAATAATACCGACGACCTGCCCTCGCATCGCCGCAGGCGTGAGATTCTGCGCCATGGAAGCGGAAGGACCAATGTACACATAGATCGTCGGTATGAAGACCCAGAGCATCACGTGAGTCAGCGTCAGTGAAGATGACGCGTAAGCAACGAACGAAGGCACTGTTGCTACTGCCGTAATCAGTGCCACAAGCCGGGCCTGAGAGAAGTCCGACCTTGCGAAAGGCCGGCTCAGCACATACGCAGTGCACAGCATAGCAATGATCCCTCCGATGCCATGAATAGCGCCTAGAGTTTCTCCTGCGCCCCCGACACTCAAATGGAAGCTCCGCGCAAGGAACGAAGGCGTCCACCAGACCAGTCCCCATCCCCAGAACGTAAGAACGGTTGTTCCCGCAATCACGTGCAGGAGTGCCTTGCAATGTCGAATGTGATGCAAGGTTTCCCGGAAGGTCGAACGAATTGCTTCGCTTCCTGACTTATCGAACACGCCACGTCTTGGCTCTTTAAAACCCAGCATCACGATGACTGCCAGCGGAAGTCCGATGGCCCCGAATGCGAGCAGCACTGCGCGCCACCCATGGTGTTCCGCAATCCATCCTCCACCGGCCGAACCCATCAATGCGCCTATCGCGGCTCCGACAGAGAACAGGCTCATTGCCGTCCCGCGTAAAGACGGACGGAACTTGTCCGCCAGCAACGAGACTGCCGGCGGCATACAGCCTGCTTCGCCCACGCCCACGCCGAGCCGGGAGATGAAAAATGTTAGCGCGGTACTACTCGCTCCACACAACATGGTGAAGCCAGACCAGACCGCCAACGCAATGCCGATCATCCGCTTACGGTTCACCCTGTCCGCCAGAATACCTAACGGCAAGCTTAGCGTGACATAAAACAATGCGACGGCGGTGCCCGTCATGAAACCCACCTCGCTATCGGTGAGCTTGAACTCATGCTTGATCGGTTCGATGAGGGTCGATACCACGTAGCGGTCTGCGATGTTGACGGCGTAAACCATCGTCAGAAGGAACAGTACCCACCACTTCGTGATGCCGCTACCTGCGTCCTTCCCTGTTCCTTGATAGTGTGTCTCGCTGCTCATAATTATGTTTTGTCTCACCCACGTATTTTCTACTTCTCGGACCGGCCCGCCCACTTCTGGGCGGCCAGATAGGTTCGCACTCCGACATCCAGGAACGGACGACGCGGCAGCATATCGGGCGATCCCAGCGCCATCATGTCGCTAATCAATGGGTGGCCGGTGTCGCATGCCAGTTCAGCTATAAGCGCGCCTGCGGCGGTTTGTTTCGCGATCCCTACACCATTGCAATTGACTGCAGCATAGACGTCTTTCGACAGTTGGCCCCAGCCTGGCGCGCCATTCTGACTTAACGACAGATAGCCGGCCCAGAAGTGCTCTAGCTTTACCTGATCCAGCATTGGGAAACGAGCCTTGAATAGCACTTCGTGGGAACGCTTCATACGCTCGCGCAACGAATCCGAACAACGCAACGTCGGCGCGAATTGAAATCCGTAGCGGAACAGGATGCGGAAATCCTGGGTGTACCGCAATGTGGCGCCGGCAATTCCGTGCGCAGGCGTGATGCCCCAATCGAGAGTGCCGCCGAGCTGCTTACGCTCCTCGAGCGTCAAAGGCCGGGAAAGGCTCGCAAACAGCACAAAGGGCAGAAGCTGCCTCTTGAAGCACCCGAAGCGGCTGATGAACGCATTGTTTGTCAGCACAGCCTTCCGCGCGGATATGCGCACACCACCCGGCAGGGTAGCCGCGACCGTAGGTTCGGCCTCCAGTTCCAGCACGGGGGAATTCTCGAACAGGTGCACGTTCGAAGGCAGCGTATCGGCAAGACCCCGCGACAAGGCGGCTGGATTCACAAGTCGCGTCCCGGGCGTATAGACCGCCGAATCGTAGTATCGGGTGCCGATCCGCTCATGGAGCGCCTCCCCGCGCACGATCTCATAGGGTTCCCCTAGTGAGTCCAGCTCAGCTGCAGTGGCACCAAGAAGCCGGCGTGAAATCTCAGGCGAAACCGCACAGTCATATCGACCGCTTCTGCTCCACTGGCAATCTATGGCGTGGGCACGGACCAGCTCATCGAGAGAATCGATCCCATAGCGACTCAGCCGAATGTGCCGAAAACCCTTCTCCGTATTGTCCGGATTGTGATCGTTGTTGTGCGGAAGATCGATGGCAAAGCCTGCGTTTCGCCCTTGCGCGCCTTCCCCTGCCTGCTGGGCCTCGAGTAGCGCAATGGATTGGGACGGGTTCAGCATCGCCAGTCGTCTGGCTGCAGACACGCCGGCGTAGCCTGCGCCGACCACAAGCCAGTCGAAGCTGGCTGATTTTTGCGCCGGCGCGCGAGGATTCCGCCTCGGAAGGATCGCCGACCAGCCATTCGTCTTGTCGTCCGCTGGAAGCAATTTGTCCGAGTGTAGTGGAGCGTTCATGCTGCAGCCTGGTTCATGAGGTTCGTATGCGTGCATCATGCGGCTGTCACGACAAAGAAGAACTCTGCGTCGCTACCGAAATAGGCCACGGTCGAGCCCCGGTTGATGGATAGAACTCCCCCAGCCTCGGCAACCACCTCGGCGCCGTTGCAAATGACACCGAATGCACCTTTAAGCACATAGATAACTTCATCGTAGTCCAGCGTCTTTGGCGGTGTACGGCCAATCCTCAGACGGCCAAATCCCGACGCAAGCGAGTTCCTCGCTGAGCGGGACACCCAGGCGATGCCGCCGCCACTGTCTTCGGCTCCATCACGCAGTTCCCAGACAACGTCCCCAGAGCGGGTCAGCGCAATCGTTTCTGATTCATTCATACAGATACACCGCGAATGGCTATTGGAGTCGGAATTCTAGGAAGCGCGACCTGCGGGCGAAAGCGGGAATCTCGCATGCATTGCATGCAGAAATGTCAGGCACTCCAATGCGGGGCCCAATTGGCACATCCAGGGTCTAGGGTTTCCCCGTAGACCCTCATGAATTGACTGAATCAATCGTGGATCCCGCGATTAATGTGCCACCAGAGGTCGAGCGAGAGCGGAACTAGCACTCTCCCTCGTCCAAGTCGGACCCCACTGGAGACCATAATGTCTGGAGTTATTACCCTGCACCGCGACGCCTTAGGCGCAGAGGTCAGGGAACTATTGGATACCTATCGCCCCGGCGTCGGGCTTCAACAAGGCTTCTATACGAGTGCGTCGATCTTCGAGGCTGAGATGGAAGCCATCTGGTATAAGACCTGGCTTTTCGCCGGAATGACTTGCGACTTGCCCGAGGCGGGTAGCTGGTTCACCGTGAATATTGGCCGTGCTTCCGTGGTCGTCGTTCGAAGCAACGACGGCGAGATCAACGCATTTCACAACACCTGCCGTCATCGCGGCTCGAAAATCTGCCTAACAGAACACGGCAAGTCTCGAAATCTGGTCTGTCCATACCATCATTGGACGTATAACACCAAGGGCACACTGATCCATGCGCGCGACATGGGCGATTCCTTCGACAAGGAAGCCCATTCCCTGCGGCCGATCAAGGTGGGCGAAGTAGCTGGCTATATCTTCATTTGCCTATCCGAGGACGGGCCGGACTTCACGGAATTCCAGCAAACCATGTCGCCCTACCTCCTGCCGCATGGTTTGCAGGACGCGAAGGTCGCCTACGAGTCCACGCTCATCGAACAAGCCAACTGGAAGCTTGTCATCGAGAACAACCGTGAGTGTTACCACTGCAAGTCCGGTCACCCGGAACTCATGCGGACCATCGCAGACGTAGAAGCGACGGACGATCCTCGTTGTTCGCCTGAGTTTGTCCAGAAGGCACAAGACGACAAAACGCGTTGGGACACACAAAGCCTGCCTTACGCTCATCAAACCAAGCCGAAGGAGGGTTGGCAGATTATCCGCGTGCCAATGACCCACGGGCTTTCTTTCACCATGACCGGAGAGCCTGCCTCCCGTCGCCTCATGGGTTCATTGCCAGACTTCGACGTCGGCTCGGTCCGTCTCCTGCGCTTCCCAAGCACCTGGAATCATGCGCTTAGCGATCACGCTATTTCATTCCGTGTCACGCCAATCGACGCCCAAACCACTGCAGTCACAACAAAATGGCTCGTCCACAAGGATGCAGAGGAAGGGGTAGATTACGACCTCGACGCTCTGACAACGGTATGGAAGGCGACAAACGACCAGGACAGGACGCTAGCCGAAAACAACCAACGTGGCATTAACTCGCCGGCATACCAGCCAGGCCCGCTGTCGCCGTCCATGGAGTATGGCGTCGTGGCCTTCCTAGACTGGTATATCGATTCAATGCGATCCCATTTCGGCAAGTAACGTTTGACAAGAACAATGGCAGGTGCCGCATCGCAATGCGGCCCTGCCAGAATATGTAAGCGGACAGTGATTCTCGGCGTCTTCGCACCCATGTAGCATGGGTCGGAAGCATCGCATCCGAACGCCCGCGCGGTGAACTCCCACTCTTGACCCTTTGTACTCATCAGCAGGCCCCTTGAGCTGAAGGCCAAATATCCATCGCTGACCGGTGAAATCGCTCGCCCCTCAACCTGCTTGCGAGGGCGTCTCCTCGCAGCGCATCGCCCATACGGGATGCTTACTCCCGCGCACTTACGAAAAATGTAAGTACCTCGCGCCGACCGTGGGTTCCCAAGGCACGCCATCACGCACTAATCGCGTCCTGCAACACCTGACGTTCTGCATCGGTTAGTGCTAGACGCCCGACCTGGCCGCTTGCTGACTCCGCTGATGCTCGATTTGCTCACACGCCCAATTGACTTCAGTGAATTGACCATGAGCATGGTCACAGTCATTGGGTCAACTCCCCGGAACCGGTGTGATAAAGGACGCCATCTTGCTGACACTTTCGACATCCACATCCCCGGCTATCATTCCATCCGGCAGACAATTTATGCCGACGTCAATGACGACTAACCCGGTCTTGACCATCGTACCGACAATCATCCCCGGCGCCCCCCGCGGCCACGATGAGGATATCGGCCAGAATGGTGACTTGGCCGAGGCATCGTGTTCTGGCATGACACACCGTCACTGTCGCCTTATCCCGCCTCAGCATGAGCGCCATGGGCTTTTCGGAATGAGAATATCGCGAGCTGTTATGCTTTCAGATTCGCACCCCTTTTTAGAAACAAACGCCCGCTTGACCGGCGGGCGTTTATACCTACGTTGAAATGCAGGTGACTTTAATTCAGGGAACTCCAACGGCACGATGTTCCACAAATTTCCTCACATAGTCATTGGCCGGCGATTCGATAATCTCTTGAGGCCTACCTTCCTGCATCACCATACCGTCCTTCATGATGACAATGCGGGTACCTATCTTCAACGCCTCATCAAGATCATGAGTAATGAAAACAATCGTCTTCTTCATTTCCCGTTGGATTTGCAAAAGGAGATCCTGCATTTCACAGCGAATCAAGGGATCCAGCGCGCTGAACGCTTCATCGAGGAGAACGATGTCGGTTTCCGCGACAAGTGCCCGAGCTAGCCCAACGCGTTGGCGCATACCACCGGAAAGTTCGTCGGGATACTTTTCCCCGAAACCTTTCAGGCCCATCTTTCCACTGACCCACGCGGACGCCTTCTCGCGGCTGGTCTTTGGATCGTCGCCGCGCAATAGAAGTCCAAAGGCGATATTCTCGCACACCGTCTTGTGCGGAAGAAGAGCAAAGCTCTGAAATACCATGCTGATCTGCCGTCGCCTGACTTCACGAAGCTCATTGTCGCGCAGCTTTACGATATCCTGATTGTTAATCAAAATCTCGCCTGCTGTTGGCTCGATCAGCCTGTTGAAATGTCGGACCAACGTGGATTTGCCGGAGCCTGACAGCCCCATGATGACAAAGATCTCACCCTTTTCAACCCGAAGAGAAACATCGTTGACGCCTAAAGTACAACCGGTCCGCGACAGAATCTCGCCTTTCGCATGTCCGCTTCGTGCAAGCTGAAGTGCTTCGTCAATGGACTTCTTGTTCGGACCGAATATCTTGTAGACGTTCTTCACATGTAGTGCAGCAGCCATCTCCTGTCTCCCTCCCCTATCACGCGAGCGCAACGCGCTTGCTTCTTTTTGCCATCACAGCTCGATGACGCCGCCCTTTGCCAAATGCCTGGCTGATTCGGTCGATGACGATTGCAAGAATGACGATGGCCATCCCCGCCTGAAGGCCCCTTCCGATGTCCAGATTGTTGATGCCTGCCAACACGTCTTCGCCGAGCCCGCGAGCGCCGATCATCGATGCGATGACAATCATGCCGAGCGCCATCATCACGGATTGATTGATACCAGCCATGATGCTTGGCCGGGCAAGCGGCAACTGAACCTTCAGAAGAAGTTGCGTCTGCGTGCAACCGAAAGACTTTCCCGCTTCAACGATATCCTCGGGAACCTGCCTGATACCCAGGTCGGTAAGGCGAACGAGAGGCGGCAAAGCGTAAATGACTGTAGCGATGATTGCCGGCACCTTGCCAAGTCCAAACAGCATCAGGACGGGAATCATATAAACGAAGGTCGGCAAGGTTTGCATCATGTCCAATACCGGACTGACTCCGCTCCTTAGCCAGGCGCTTCGCGACATCAGTATCCCCATCGGCAATCCCAGAACGACGGCCAGGGTAGTCGACACCAACATGATTGCGAGCGTTTGTAGCAGCTTGTCCCAGAGGCCGAAGCTGCCGATGAGATAAAGCAGTGCGACCAGGATAGCTGACGTCGTCAACTTCTTCGATCCCACCCACGCGAGCCAGCCGACGATCCCAAGAATCACAATCGCCGGGGTGCCTTTCAGGCCCGTTTCGATCGGCACCAGCACCCATCTCAGAACGAAAGCGCTGAAGCCCTGAAAATAATCTCCGTATCTTTGCACCAGATCGTTGAAGAAAACGTTTATCGCGTTTTCAATCGACAGATGAAGAAAGATGTCCATGTCAATTCCAACCACTGCCATATAGTTTCACAAGTGCACACAGGTCCGGTCAGCTATACCCGTAATTGCGCGCCGCCACGGATTGCATCAGGGCAAGGGCCTTGGTCCGGTGAACTTGTCGGGCCGGCATTCCCTGATTACGATGCAGAATCAGCATAGTCATGATCAGGAGAGTTGACTAAATCAATCGTTGGCCAGAAGCAGAAAACCTTTCGCACAGACGGCCTCCACAGACGATTTACTTCACGCTCTCACATGGGAACGACAAAAGGGCACCGAAGTGCCCTGATTTTCCAATGGAATTTCAAGAGGGAGATGCCTTGACCTTACATCATTGATTAATCAATGATTTTTCCCGAACGAATTCGCAGCAGCCCTTAATTTGTTGATTATCTTGTCCAACTGCTGGATTTCCTCTACCGTCAGGGCGTCGACCAAAGCAAGGTTCATCTCGCGATAACGAATAAGGATTTTGTCGTACAGTTCGCGCCCCTTATCCGTGAACACGATTTTTGCAAAACGAGCATTGTCGGGATTGGAGAGCCGCTTCAACAAACCTTCCCTGACCATCGTGCCCACCGTCCTGGATGCTTGCGCCTTGTCCAATTCTGCATGCTCCGCAATATCGGACAGTGTTGCCCCCTCCATGTCGTGCACGGTGGCAATGAGACGCCAGCGCCTCCGGTTAATCCCAAATTCGTTGTTCAGCATGCGCTCGTGATGGTCCCCGAACTCCCGATACACCAGATACAGGCGGTAATCGAGCATGTCCTTCAGATTTCGGGGGTCCAGCGATGGCGTGCGTGGAGAATCGTCCACTTTGGGAGTGACAACACTGGGGTCAAAAGGGCGCATGACGGGGTTCCTTCTTCCTTACCGGAGCCATCAGCAAGCCCTACGCTGGCCCCTAAATGTCCCCGGCGCATAGTTTGCGCACTAGGCCCAGCCATTGCTAGTCGGGAAGACCCGGCCCTCGCCCCCGCTAGGGTGGATTGCCTCGGGCGTTTGGGTCACCTGACGACGATTGATTATCTCAAGTTTGGCTCCGGCTGCTATGCTTGCAGACGCCCAAGAAATACCGGTCCCGCTACGAGAGGCGTTGTCGGATCCATAGGGCAAAGCTCACACCCCGGAATGCCGCCAGTGCAAGTTCTGCCTGTCGCGCAAGACCGACCTGTGCCCGGCGATTCGCGCCACGCAGGGCACGGGGCCGATGCCGGACGGCACCCCGCGCTTCTAGCTCGAAAAGCCGATCTCTACTACATGGGCACATCGACCTTTGACAACCACATCGTGGTGCCTGAGAGCGCGCTGGCTAAGATGCGTTGACACGCGACCTCACGATGCGGTTGGTGGGCTGCATACGCGAACAATGGTCTCGACCAAGGCCTGCAGTTCCTCGCCTCGCGCCGACGGGCGCGACATTGCACAGTTCAAGCGCCCCAGCCCCGCCTAATGATGCAAATACCAGCCAGGTCACGCCTTTTGGATACGGATGGTGCTCGGCCACCTCAGGAAAGACTTCGAGGAACCGAGCAAAGAACGCCTCGTCCTCATTCGCCCGCGTGGCCCCGATACGACTGAAGATCGATGGTGTCGTTTTGCATCCAAAGAAAAGGCTCCACGCTGTCAGGTAGTTTTCGGCCCCGAAAATCTGGTTCCATGCCTGCATAACGAACGTCTTGACCCACTCCAGCAACTGCAATGTCCGGGTCTGGCCATATACGGCCCTAGTCGCGGCGCGTGTCGAGGGGAACTGCCATCCAGACAGCCAGCTATTGAGGCTGAACTTAAAGATCATGGCACCTGGCATTACGCAAGCTAACAAACGTATTGGAGCCATCCTCTCTCACGTAAGTACTCGCTTTATATTTCTTCCGGCGTACTACGAGGTTTGACATGACGAATGATTCTAGTCCATGACATGCTCGCGAACGTATACTCTCTTGTCACTCGTCGGCCGCGCACGAAGCCGCCCGACGATAGGGCCGCCCTCCCCGCCTGGGAGGCTTCGGTGGTGACCGCTCCATTGGTCGGCTAGATACGGCAGCGATGGGGGGATACTGGTCTCTGTGGGGGAAGAGTTGAGACGACTAGCACGCGGGCGAAGATAGCGCGTGACTCGAATGACTGTCGGAGCTATCCGAGCTGGATAGCAGAAGGCTCCCTGCTCTATGAGTGCCAGGGGGCCTGCGGCATTCCCTAGCATATCTAAAGCGAGGATATGCTTACTAAAGAATAGTGTGGAGATCCTCGATTGAGGATAGAAGGTTATTCCAGCTTCTACACAAAGGTATGCATCTTCATCCGGAATAACCAGATGCATACTCCACATTTGTGAGGATGAAGAACGAGAGTATCAATACGTGTAGATGTGGACCGCTTCGCGGTCGGGCAGCCAGGGCGGACAGGTATGAAGGCGAACCTTTTCTCGTTCCCGGTAGCGATTGCTCCCGAAGCTGCACGGCCCCCTGCTCGGGTAAGGACATCCACAGAAATCCAGTGGCTGCCCCGGCCTGATTGGGTCGCTTGATGTCTGAGTTGCTACGGCGTGCTCAGCCCAGCGTTTTCACCCCTGGTTTCTGCCGGCGAAAAGCCGGTTCAGCGAGCAACGGTCAGGCTTGTTTCACAACTCCGCGGCGGTCGCCAACGGGGGGGTGAAATTGCGAGGATTTCGCCTGGTACTGCTCCGTAGTCTTCGGGTGAGAGATTCCACCGAAATTCAGCGTCTGCTGCCTTGGGGGCCATTGGGACGGTCGATGCCGCTACGGCTTCCTCCGGCCAGTTCCTTCATTCCTGGTTGCCGCCGGCAAAAGGCCTGTTCGAAGGGAGGCGATGTCGGCATAGTTTCGCGTGGCACCCGACCATACCCAGATCGTCTTGTCTACCCGCGCTCACCCGCCGCCCTACGTCCGTTACTGGTCACCGAGACCACGCCGTCGTCGAAAGGCCCGCACGGCCTCAGTCCTCAACGCTCGCTTGGCCGCCATGTTGTTGATCCTCGAGCGAACATCCTCGGCAGCAAGTATTGCTAACAGATGAGGATCGCTGCGCCGCGCAGAGCGATGACCTCGGCATCGGGCCATCCCTTGGCAAAGGTGCGCATAGCCATCAAGTGGTAGCGCGACTGCCTGCTCATCTGAGGCATCGGGTAGTGAGGATCCGAGAGGTCCGACTCAGTATCGAGAAGCACCGCATCTTCGGAATTCATCGTTAGATATCCGTATTGCTTCGTTCCTTGGCGGCAGGATCATACATATAGCGTCCTCACTTGTCATGACACGATATGTCGATCCGATGACGGTCCCCTCCCTTTCCAGCGCGTCCTCCCCTGAATTGAAGCACAAGTTGTGATGCGGAGAGAACCTCCCCGGCTAGCTTAGTACATCTGCAGTCGATGGCGCATCCGGGCGGCAAGGCGCGAGTACCCTTCCTCGTTCTGAGACCCTAGCTGCAATCCAAAAGGCTTCGATCCCAGTCTTCGACAACTAAGCGAAGAAGCGCGCCGCCACCGTCCGGGGTGGCGGCGTCTCTGTTCAAACCTCCAAAGTCCAATGTTTGCCAAGAAAGATATCCTGCAACTCCTGTCCGAGAAAGGGCTCCCGTTCGGCTACGAAGAGCATGAGCAGGTGCTTAATATGGCGGAGTCGAGCGAGCTGACGCTCTCGCTAGACGGCGCCCGCTGCAAGAACCTGCTGCTGCAAGACAGGCTAGGCCAGTGTTATTTAGTGGTGACTACGGCGGACAAATCGCTGGACTTGGCTGCCCTAGCGAAAACTATCGGTAGCAAGCGCCTTTCGTTCGTACCTTCTGACCGTATGTACGAGCTCCTCGGAGTCCGGCCGGGTTCTCTTAGCCCCTTGGCGCTGGTCAATGATCTTCACGCGCGTACCAAACTGGTGTTTGACATCGACTTGGCGTCTGAGACGACGTTTCTGTTCCACCCGCTCGACAGTTCTGCCACAGTCGCGCTTTCCCAGCCTGAACTCATCACCTTCTTGACAAGCATCGGCCATTGCAGCACGTGGGCACATATCTCGGCTCGGGAGACTGTATAGTCTGCTGCGGCCCCCGAGGCCAATGTCCCCGCCCTGCGACGCACTCTAGGTCAACCAGTCCTAAGCGGCCCCAGCAGCCTCATAACATGCGACTAAGCCTGGGACCGACTGCCTCAAAGCTGTTGCTCAGATAGAAATCGAGAGTGCGCTTCCATTTGGGCTGAGTCGGTGCGACCTTCGGTCCGCAGTCAGGGCAGTTGGCCGCCATCGCGCTAACGGACGTCCTGGTTCAAGCAGCCTCCCTATTGCCCCGCCACGTCACCGTCTTCGCTTCATTCCGGCTTGACATTGGCGGCCTTCGCCACCTGTGTCCACGTAACAGTGTCTTGCTTGATTAGCTTTGCAAATTCCGCGGATGGGATGCCACCGGGCTGCGCCCCCATGCTCGCCAGTCGCTCCTTGATGTCGGCGCTCTGCACGCCCTTCTGCACTTCGCTTTGGAGCTTCTTCACCAGCTCTGGCGGCGTCCCCTTCGGCGCAGCCAGGCCAAACCAATTTGTCACCTTGTAGTCCTTCAGTCCGGCTTCTTCGAAAGTGGGAACATCCGGAAGCGTAGGGACACGGCTACCACCGGTGACGGCCAGCGCGCGCGCTTTGCCTCCCTTGACCTGCGGGATTGCTGTCGGGGTAGCGGTAATCAGCAAGTCGACATTTCCGGCAATCAAACCCATCAGCGCTTCACCGGCGCCCTTGTATGGAATATGCGTCAGAGCGGCGCCGGAGTTCTTCTCGAAGACTTCCGCGGCCAGATGCGTGGAGCTGCCCGCGCCGCCAGACCCGAAGTTAAGCTTGCCGGGGTTCTGTTTGGCGAATGTAATCAGTTGCTGCAAGTTCTTGAACTGCGACCCGGCGGGAACGATGAGGATCACCGGCGTTTGGGCGATGGTGGTGACCGGCACGAGGTCATGCTCGTGGTCCCAAGGCAGCGTCTTGAAGAGCGACGGCAGCATCGTGTACGTCGTGTCGTTGGCCAGCAAGGTGTATCCGTCCGGTGCGGCTCGCGCGACCTGCATCGTGCCAATCGTACCGCTGGCACCCGGCTTGTTCTCGACGAAGAACGATTTGCCTGTGCTCTCCGTCAGCTTTTGCGCTACCTGCCTTGCGACAAAGTCGGTCGTACCGCCGGCCGAATATGGCACGATGACACGCACGGGCTTGGTAGGCCATGTTTGCGCATGGCTGGGAAGGCTCGCACTAACCAGTGCAACAGTTGCAATCAGTCGGGTCAACATACTAGTCTCCTTGGTATTGGCTCGTCCATGCATGAGTGCTTGCGGCGTTTTCTCGGGCGAGCGAAGTCCTAGCGGGAGGATGGATACCTCCCGCGCTTTCTCGATAAATGCGAAAGCGTTGTCTCGCCAGTGGCGAGACGTAGTCAATGCTTCAACGCTTCTGCACGTCCGGCACGTCGCGCTGCGGCGTGCCGTCATAGGTCCAAAGGAACTGGCGCGGGATGGGCCCCTTGTTGCGGCCGCCCTGATTGGTCTGCTCCCACGCATGTGCCAGGATGCCGACCGAGCGCGACAGGCAGAACAGCCCCCGCGCCAGCGGTGCCGGGAAGCCGAGCTCGGCATAGATGACGGCGGTGGCGCCATCGATATTCATTGGGATCGGCTTGCTGCGGCCCGCCGACAGTGCGTCCTCGATGGCCAGCGCGATCGCCGCGTAGCGCCCGTTCACTACGCCATCGGCCGCGGCCTGCTCCACCAATGCGAGCAGGCGCGGAGCGCGCGGATCGACCGGATGGAAGCGGTGGCCGAAGCCCGATACGAACTTGCCGTGCAGGTCGCGATAGTGCTGCAGCGCGGCGGCGACGGCATCGTCCAGGGCGCTGCCCGCGTCGACGCGGGC
>NZ_BAAILO010000555.1:164579-170025 GCF_054589115.1 Cupriavidus sp. 8B
CGCATTGTTCAGCCCCACGCCGCAGGTCGCGGCCATGCGTGCGATGGCGATGCTGGGCGCCTGCGGCCCGTGGTCGACGGCGGCCATCAGCGCCGCGTCGAGCAGTTCGCCCTGGCCCGGGCCTGGCAGTTCGCCGCGCAGCATCAGCCAGATCATCTGCGCGAACGAGACACGGCCAATCAGTTGCTCGATGGGGTAGCCGCGGTAGCGGATCTCGCCCGGGCGCATGTCGATGATCTCGGTGCGCCACCAGTCCTGCGACAGGCGTTGGCCGGCGTCCATGGTTCTGTCCGCCCCGGTGGGTTCCTTGTCGATGTCGCTCATACCGCGCGCTCCTCGCTGAGTTGGTTGATGTCCGCGTCGCTGTAGCCCAGCTTGCCCAGGATCTCGCGCGTATGCTGGCCGAGTTCGGGCGGCGGCGTGTCGACTGCCGGCGCCTCGCGGTTGAGCTTGAAGCCGGTGCGCACCACCCGGATGTCGCGGCCGACGCCCGGCGCATTGGTGAATCCACCGATCATGCCGCGGTCGCGCACCTGCGGGTGCGCCAGCGTGTCGGGCACGCTCAGGACCGGACCTGCCGGCACGCCGGCGTCGTTCAGCAGCGGCCACCAGTCGGTGGCGGGCTTGCGGGCCAGCTCCGCTTCCAGCGCCGCGGTCAGCGCGGCGCGGTTGGCCAGCCGCGCCTGGCGCTGGGCAAAGCGTTCGTCGGTGGCCAGCTCGGGCTTGCCCAGCACGCGGCACACCGCCTCGAACTGTTCCTGCTTGTTGGCGGCGATATTGAGCAGGCCGTCACCGGTGCGGAAGGTCCCCGACGGGCTCGCGGTCATGTTCTCGTTGCCCATCGGCACCGGGTCCTTGCCCGCGATCAGGTGGTTGGACACCACCCAGCCCATGGTGGCAAGCGTGGCCTCCAGCATCGACACGTCGATGAAATAGCCCTCGGTGCGCTGGTGGTCCGCCAGCGACGCCGCCACGGCAAAGGCCGCGGTCAGGCCGCCGATGGTGTCCGACACCGGATACCCCACGCGGTAGGGCGCGGTCTGCGGATCGCCGGTGATGCTCATCACGCCCGACATGCCCTGGATGATCTGGTCATAGGCCGGCAGTTCCGCCAGCGGTCCGTCCTGGCCGAAGCCGGAGATTGCGCAGTAGATCAGGCGCGGGTTCTCCTGCTTGAGCGTTTCGTAGCCCAGGCCGAGCCGGTCCATCACGCCGGGCCGGAAGTTCTCGACCAGCACGTCGGCGCTGCGCACCAGCTTGCGGAACACTTCCTTGCCGCGCGCATGCTTGAGGTTGATGGTGATCGACTGCTTGCCGGGGTTCTGCGCCAAGAATGACACCCCCATCAGGCGCTGGTTCAGCTCGGCATCGGCGCCGAGCTGGCGCGCCAGGTCACCAGTGCCGGGGGTCTCCACCTTGATGACCTCGGCGCCCATATGGGCAAGCTGGTGGCAGCAGAAGGGCCCGGCCAGCACGTTGGTGAGGTCGAGCACGCGGATATTGCGCAGGGGCTTTTGCATGACGGATTCCGATAGGATGGCTTATTCGACACGCGCGCCAGACTGACGCACGATGTCGCCCCAGCGCGTGTTCTCGCTCTGGATAAAGGCGCCAAGGTCCTTGGCCGAGCCGCCGCGCGGCTCGCTGCCTTCTTCACGCAGCTTGCTGACGGTGTCCGGCTGCGCCAGCGCCTTGTTGACCTCGGCATTCAGCCGCGCCACCACTTCCGGCGGCGTGCCGGCCGGTGCCACCAGTGCCTTCCAGTCTTCTGCCTGGAAGCCGGCGTAGCCTGACTCTGCAATGGTAGGCACCGCCGACAGCAATGGCATGCGCTTGGCCGAGGTCACCGCCAGCGCGCGGACCTTGCCCGCCTTGATCATGGGCATGGCAATCGGTGGCGTGGCGAAATAGGAATCGGTTTGCCCGCCCATCAGGTCGGTCAGTGCCGGCGAGGCCCCCTTGTACGGCACGTGTAGCATCTTGATGCCGGCGCGCCGTGCGAACATTTCGCCAGTCAGGTGGCCGACCGTGCCGGTGCCGGCGGACGCCATCGACAGTGGCTTGGCCTTGGCCGCTGCCACCAGGTCGGCAACGTTTTTGTAGGGCGCGTCATTGCGCACGATCAGCACCACCGGCTGTGCCGCCACCAGCGCCACCGGCGTGAAATCCTTCTGCGTGTTGTAGGGCATCTTTGGGTACAGCGTCGAGTTGATCGCCAGGTTGGCGGTCTGTCCCATACCCAGCGTGTAGCCGTCGGGCTTCGCCTTGGCCACGCTATCCAGACCGATATTCCCGCCAGCGCCGGCGCGGTTCTCCACCACGACGTTCCACTTGGTGGCCATGCCAATCTTGTTGAACACCAGCCGCGACAGCACGTCGGTACCGCCCGCGGGCGGGAATGGCACGATCAGGCGAACCGGCTTCGAGGGGTAGGCATCGGCTGCAATGGCTCCCGTGGCGCCAACGGCGAGCAGCGCCGATAAGGCGCAGCCGAGCACGGCGTGGCCCAGAGTTTGCCCGGGCGTTGCGGCGATCCGGCTAGTGGCGAATGCGTGATTCATGTCGTCTCCTGTTCAGACGGCAACAGGTATCCGTCCGATGAGCTGTCGCTCTGTTTGGGAAAATGGGAAAAGTGGCGTGCAGCGCCGTTGGCTCAGCCAACGCGTGTCAGGTTCGTGCGTCGAGCCGGTAGACGGCAGTGGCAGTCCCCCGGAAAAGCGCATCGCGCTCAGCCGGGCTAGCCTGTGAAGTCAAGCGCTTGAAGGCGTTCCAGCCATTGCTATAGGGGTACGAACCCTTGTCGACCGGAAAATTGCTTTCGAACATGCAACGATCCGCGCCGAACGCCTCTATGCATGTGAGCATCCAAGGCTTCCACGCCTCGGCGAGTTCAGTCGAAGACGGGGGCCGCCCGCCCTGCTCAAAGTCAAAGCCGTTGATGCGCATCCCCAGTCCACCCAGCTTGACATGCACGTTTGGCAAGCGCGCCAGTTCGCGCATGTCGCGCGACCAGCGTTCAAATACTTCGGCCTGCATGTTGCTGTACTGACCGATGCGAACCACCCCGCCGCAATGGTTGACGATGATGGTGATGTCCGGATTGGCTTTCGCCAGGTCAAATAATTCCGGCAGTTGCGGAAAGAACAGCCACGCGTCGTAGGAAAGGCCGAGCTTGCCCAACTCCGAGACCCCAGCGCGATAGTGAGGATCCAGCAACAAGCCTTTGGGCGCCGCGGTGAGCGGATTTGCTAGCGACGAGTCGGCATCCCACGTGGTGAGGTGTCGAACGCCGCGGAAGCGGCCACATCCTGCCTCAATATGTGCTTCCAGGACATCGCGCACGGTGGCCCCCTGCCGCAGGTCTGCATAGCCAACAATCCCTTGGGCTACCTCCGGTTCCCCGGCCTGGGGCGCTGCCGTGGCTACTGTGACGAATTCGGTTTCGCCTACCGGACGTAGAGCATTGGGGCCTGCCGCGCGGTAGCGGGTCAGTGCCTGCATGTAGACGGATGCGCGGACGTTGTGTCCGGAGCGCAGGTCCTCCATGTAGTCGTCGAGCAGGTAAGTCCAGCCCGGACGCTCGTAGAAATGGTGGTGCGCATCGACAATCGGCAACTCCGGCTCGAGCGCCGGTTCGGTTGCGGATGCCAGCCATTCCGGGCGAACGGGAAGATAGTTGCTTGTCGTCGCATTCATCGGCGCCTCTGAGAAATTCTACTACATAGACCTATGTTCTATTGGAAAGAACTTTAGTACCGATATGGTGCAAGAAGTATGAGGGTATACCCTCTCATTTAACTTTTTATGGACATGTGTTCTACTAGGTAGAACTAGATCAAGCTTCCATCCAAATGGACGAAAACCAAACATCCCCCATGGGTGACGTTACGGGCGCCGCTGCATCCGATACGTCCAGCGGCGTGGCAGTGCTGGACCGTGCCTTCGCGATCCTTGGCGCATTTGGTCCTGCCGATGAGCGCTTGAGCCTGACGGAACTGTCGCGTCGAACGAACCTGTACAAGAGCACGGTGTTGCGTCTGCTTGCTGCCCTTGAGCACGGCGGTTTTATTCGCAAGCTGGAGGACGGTCAGTATGCGATTGGACCAGAGCCACTGCGGCTGGCGGCCATCTATCAGCGCTCGTTCCGCGTCGGTCCCGTCATCGAGAACCTGCTGGAGCAGATCAGTCGCGAACTCGGCGAGACGGCTTCGTTCTACGTGAGGCAGGGGGACAGGCGACTCGTGCTGTATCGCGTGGAGCCAGCGCGCGCTGTGCGCGTGTCCATCGGTGTCGGCGATGAATTTCCCATTGACCGTGGCGCTTCGGGCAAGGTGCTGCTCGCCTTCAGCCAGGTCAACGACCAGCGCTGGCAAGAGGTGCGCGCTCGGCTTTGGGCAGTGTCATATGGCGAGCGGGAAGCCGAAACCGCGGCTGCCTCAGCACCTGTATTCGGTGCGATGGGAGAACTGGTCGGCGCCTTGACATTGTCGGGGCCGAAGCAGAGGTTCAGCGCCGCGCCGACCATGTTTTCAGCCGTGGCAGCGCTGCTGAAGGCTGCCGGGAAAGCTACCGAGATCTTGGGCGGCAACCGCGCCCGCTTCGATGCTGCTGTTTCGACGCTGCATATGGAGCAAATCATGGCCAGCGGTGCTGTCAACGCTTAGAACGATGTGGTTGGTGCGAGGTATCCGCAGGCAATGCGGCATAGAACCGGCTTTCCAAAGCTACGGCCACGTGGTCTTCACCGCGTCCCAGCTTGAGTCTGGGTGGTTGAAACTCAGAATGTTGCGGCTGCCAGCCTGGTCCGCATGTATGCGGATCTTGCAGTCCCGGCAAGTGAGGACATGGCGATACGCCACACAGCGCAGGACAGCCGTTAAATCGAGATATGTAGCTACCAGTTAGATATCTCTCTGGTATCGACTAGCTAGCCATAAATTATCGCAGCCCTGTTCACTCCGTACCTTACTGCCGCCAGAATTCGCACGAACCGTCGATCCGGTTGGCGACTCGAACGCCTTGGCTTTGCTCTTGGCCGCCTCCTGACGCTTTGCATCCGCAGATTCCCGCTGCCTATATGGCATAGGCCATTCCGGGGCCAGGAAAGGCAGGGTCGCCCATAAACGTAGTCCTTGCCTCAGTGGCGTTGTGATCCTGCAGTGCCTGCGCGGCGAACAATCCTTTGTGCCATCGGCAGGAGGCGGGTGACAGAAAAGCCGCCTGCGGCCGAACTGCCTTCTTGCTACTATCGGCACTCATGACGCGCCTGCAACGCTTAGCGGCGCGTAGCGCACTCGCCCTCACCCCACTCTGAAAAAAACAAAGAAAGATGGCGACATTGCCCCCCAAGCACCCGGACGGTCACTTCAAACTCCCCCACTTGTGGTCGGCTAAATTCCCCCAGGCAGGACGGGCAGATTATGAATCGGCCTTCTCAGAAACAGCA
>NZ_BAAILO010000556.1:0-1331 GCF_054589115.1 Cupriavidus sp. 8B
ATTGACCGATACCTGGAACGCGCCCAGTACGCAGTAGTCCAGATGTCCGCCGCGCACCATGGAAAAGGAATCGGCATGATGGAAGAACGCGCCTCCTGGAAGGAGCGTGACCGGTTCCTTTCCTGCATTGATCAGGTCATCGTCCTCATCGCCAGGCGCTGGCGCGGGCCCCATCCCGAGGATGCCGTTTTCGCTGTGAAGAATGATTTCCCGGTGTGGGTCCAGATGATTGGCGACAAGCGTCGGTACGCCAATTCCCAGATTTACGTATGCGCCTTCCGGGATATCTCGCGCAACGCGCTGCGCCATTTCGATCCGTGTAAGCTTTTTCATTTCTGCGATCTCGTCTCTAACTTTTCCGCCCGATTTGCAGGAAATTACGAAACCTGCACCACGCGTTTTACAAAGATTCCTGGGGTAACAACCGCCTCTGGATTCAACGTACCGAGTGGGGCGATTTCGCTGACTTGGGCGATCGGAGTCGTCGCCGCGCTGGCCATGATGGGACCAAAATTGCGACCGGACATCCTGTAGGTCAGGTTGCCCCATCGGTCTGCGCGATATGCCTTCACGAGCGCATAATCAGCTTTCAGCGGTAATTCGAAGATGTAGTTCTTGCCCTCTATCTTGCGGGATTCCTTTCCTTCCGCGAGCCTGGTGCCATAGGCTGTTGGGGTATAGAATCCGCCGATTCCGGCGCCTGCAGCCCGCATGCGCTCCGCCAACGTACCTTGTGGAATGACTTCAAGTTCCACTTCTCCCGCCCGATAAGCCGCGTCAAACAGAGTTGCTCCGGCGAGCCGCGGAAACGAACAAATCAGCTTCCTTACACGCTTCTGCCGAATCAGTGCACCGAATCCCGAATCGTCGCTTCCAGAGTTGTTGCTGATGATTGTGAGATCGCGCGCACCCTGCGCAACCAGCGCGTCAATCAGTTGCAAGGGAAGGCCTGCTCGCCCGAAGCCGCTGATCATGATGATTGCACCATCCTTGACGTCCTCTAGCGCGGCTTCGCATGTTTCCAGAATCTTGTTGAGCATAAGGACTATCCAAAGGCGACTGATGTGTCTGGCCGCTTGGGTAAATGGCGCTCCAACGACGTCCCTTGCAGTGGTCTTGAACCAGGCCCGGAGCGAGATCCGCTGCGAGGCGCGAAGCTCCGCACCACGTTTGCGCTTTGATAAAAATCGATCTCGAGGGAGGCGAGCAGCCAGAAAGCTGGGAGAGACCGCGGTGACGGCTCGGCCGTTGCCGCGGGCTGTTGAGTATCAGCGTACGAACTGTTTCAGGCGAAACGGGTCCGATCAGCCTTCGCTCGGATCATAGGGCGA
>NZ_BAAILO010000556.1:1583-2570 GCF_054589115.1 Cupriavidus sp. 8B
ATGCCTGGCGAATTGGTCCAGTCGGATTCTGACAAAATCGCCTCGCGCCTCGCCTCCCATGTAGAAGGAGTCTTTCGGCTGTTCATGGAACAGAACGCCTACGTAGAAGCGAGGAATGATGTAGATGTCGGCGATGCGATTTGCCATCTCCTTTTTTTCTTCCGCCGTGTAGGCGCCGACTGGATGATAGATATTCCACAAAGGCATTTTTGTCTCCATGCTTTATAGATGCCGCATTTTTCAATGTCAAAGCGTCTGATTTTCTTTCGAAAAAGTACGTGACATTAGTAAGGCGGCGATATCGATAACTCAGGAACGAGCTACCGGATTAAACCGATGTTTTTCGCAAATGCAGCATTCTTGAGGAAGGCGATGCGGTTGCCTATCAGCTTCCCTTAGGTTTCGTGGGAAGCGTGCCAACCGGGTCCGTTGTGATCAGTTTTTTATTAACGAATTCCTCGAAACCGGCCATCGACAGTTCCCTCCCGAATCCAGAGTTCTTGACACCGCCAAACGGCAGCTGAGGAGTCGTCGAAAACGGTCGATTGACAAACACCATGCCGCTGTCAATACGCGCGGCAATCTGCTCGCCGCGCTCAAGATCGGCGGTCAGGATGGAGCCGCCGAGTCCATATTGCGTATCGTTTGCGAGCCGAATGGCTTCTTCTTCATCGGCAACAACGAAGAAGGAAGCGATAGGGCCGAAGAACTCTTCCTGATAGATCGGGGCACTCGTGTTGATGTTGCTAAGGATGGTGGGCTCAATATAGAACCCTTCCCGATCGATGCGATGGCCGCCACATTCGATCGCTGCGCCGGAATCAACTGCGCGCTGGATCTGGTCAAGAAGGTGATCGAGGGCTTTTTCTGACGAAATCGGCCCAAGCGTCGTATTCGCGTCCGCAGGGTCGCCAGCCTGCAGGGCGGTCATGGCCTTTTTGAAGCCGCTGAGGAATTCCTCGCCGCGCTGCTTGCCGACAACGATGA
>NZ_BAAILO010000557.1:0-11390 GCF_054589115.1 Cupriavidus sp. 8B
CTTTATAACTTGTAAGCTAAAAGACCGAAGTCTTCCGCATCCGCTATCAAGCGCCCACACTTATCGGTTGTTTGTTTGTTAAAGAACTGGCCGCGGCTCGCTTTGCTTGCCGCGTCGCTGCGTTTGCTGCAGCGGAGAAACGAGACTATAAAGAATTATCTGCGTTTCATCAATACTTTTTTAATCTTTTCTTGCTCGGGCCAGATTCGCTATGCGCTTTTCTCACCTTTCCAGCTAACCCCGCAAATTCGGCCGCCCTGCCCTGCAGCTGAGCCTCGTACTGCGAGGGGAGCGAATACTAAGTTGTTCGCGCAACGCTGGCAAGTTTTTTCTAAGAATTCTTGCAGCAAGCTTTGTCGTCGCCGGATGAAGGTCATCGCAGGCCACTTGTATGGTGCCTACGGGCCACCGACCGCCTGCCGGCCGGAGCCAGCCCGCGGCCGATGAAGCACAGCGCAATCGCTTCATCACGCATTTCGACGTGACAGGCAATGCCGGCACCGCCAAGGTGGTGCTGGAGTATCCGGAAGTGACCTTCACGGACTACATGACGCTCCTGGAGATCGACGGCGTCTGGAAGATTGCCAACAAAACGTTTAGCGCCGCGCCGCCGAAAAAGTAGCCAAGCAAAGCCGCGCAGATCGGCCACCCGCCTTCACAAGGCTGTCTGCAGGCTTTACCCTCCCGTCCCGCCGGCAACTTGCGCTAGCGGGCTGGCCGAGCTGCTCGAAGCCCTTGCGACCCGTCCATGGGCCTTCAGCCAAAAGGCATTCTGGCAACCTCGCCTTCTTGCATGACAGCGCTGCCCCTTTCGTTGATGCCGGCTTACGACATGCTGCCCATGGGCCTGGCGCCCGACCACAGCGGCGCAAAGTGTGACAACCTGGACGCGCTCACGCCGCCCCCGCAGCCGCCGGCCGATATCTGGCAGGAGATGCTAGGCCAGGCCGCTTCCTGCACCGCGATATCGATCTCCACGGCCGCGCTCCAGGCCTGCCTTAGGGGTGTTCCTGCGCGTGGGGGAGCAACACTTGCGTGCGCGCAGTCGGCAGGCCGCAGATGGGCGTGCGGAAATCATGCGCCAGATCGGCCGACAACTGGGAAAGCCGCGCGAAGCCTTCACGCGTGGTCCACGAGCGAATCGCCTTGAGGCCGAAAGCCGAATCCGGCGCGCCCTGCGCCATCCGCTCATTGCGCACGCGTGCCGCCTTGCGCAGCAGCTCCGCATCGTCGCGGCAGATCACCTGCGTAGCCAGCGCGCGGTACCGGTAGGTCCCCGCGCTACCAAACACAGTCGCAGCAATCAGGCAAAAGGCGAACGCCAGGCGGGTGGTGAGTGAGAGACCCTGCACATCAGGGCTCCCGGCGTTCCAGCACATAGCCTACCCCGCGCACGCCATGGATCAGCTTGGTATGGAAATCGTCATCCATCTTGGCACGCAGGCGGCTCACCGCCACGTCCACGACATTGCGGTCGGATTCGAAATTCATCTCCCATACGTGCGAGGCGATCTGTGTGCGGCTTAGCACCTCGCTCTGCCGGCGCGCCAGGAAATGCAGCAGCGAAAACTCGCGCGGCGTGAGTTTGATGCTGCGCCCGGCGCGCGTCACGCGGTGGCGGATCAGGTCGATCTCGAGGTCGTCGATCTCGATGCGGACGGCCTCGCGCGCCGGGCCGCGTCGCAGTAGAGTACGCACCCGCGCCAGCAGTTCGACGAACGCAAAGGGCTTGGCCAGATAGCCGTCGGCGCCGAGTTCCAGGCCACGCACACGATCCGCTACCTCGTCGCATGCGCTCAGGAACAGTACCGGCGTGTCCTTGTGCTCACGCAGTTGCTTGAGCACTTCCCAGCCGTTCGTGTCGGGCAGCATTACGTCCAGGATGATCAAATCGTAGCTCACTTCCACCGCCAGATGCAGGCCATCGGCGCCGGTTACGGCCAGGTCGACCACGAAGGCGGATTCGGTGAGCCCCTTGCGCAAGTACGCGCCAGTCTTAGGCTCGTCTTCCACCACCAGAATTCTCATGCTCGTCCCCGTCTAGCTAGTGCCAGCACGGCGCGCCTTGGCGCCTTGCGTGATCGCATGATAGTCCCAGGCGCGGTAGCCCTGGATGACAAATCTGTAATTGAATTGACAGGGTTTCCCGTCTCTGCGCTCCCTAGAATTCACGGCTGTCGCTCCATTGCGCTACCGGTGGTCCACGAACTCAAGTACTGGTACTGGTGCCCGTGGTGGAGACCTGAGCGTGGCCTGAAAAGTGGGCTTCACCGCCCCTGCACCCGGAAAAAAATCGACAGCCTGGAAAATAGGAGAGGAACATGATGGAATGGACTTCGGCAGGACCATCGATACTCGCAGCATTCATGGCCTCCATGGTCGAGTTCGTGGAAGCACTAACCATCGTGCTGGCGGTTGGCGCCGTCCGCGGCTGGCGCTCGGCGCTGCTAGGGACCGCAGCCTCGCTGGCCGTCCTGACGCTACTGGTCGTAGCACTAGGCCCCGCGCTCGCCAGGATTCCGCTACCGGTGGCCCAATTGGTGGTCGGTACGCTGTTGCTGCTATTCGGTCTGCGCTGGTTGCGCAAGGCAGTGCTGCGGGCGGCAGGCATCTTGCCGCTGCATGACGAAGCGCAGGCATTCGCTCGGCAAACCGAAGCCTTGCGGCGGCAAGACGGCCCAATTGGCGAGGCGATCGATGCGGTGGCGTTCGCGACCGCATTCAAGATCGTGATGCTGGAAGGGATTGAGGTGGTGTTCATCGTCATTGCGATTGGCGCGAGCGGCCGCATGATCCTCCCCGCGTCCATTGGTGCCCTCCTCGCGCTGCTGGTCGTGGTGATGCTCGGGTTTTGGCTGCATCGGCCGCTGGCCAAGGTTCCGGAAAACGCCCTCAAGTTCGCCGTTGGCGTCATGCTTGCTGCTTTCGGGACCTTCTGGGTGGGCGAGGGTATCAAGCTATCGTGGCCCGGCGAAGATTGGGCGATCCTGGCGCTTATCGGCGCCTTCCTTGTCGTTGCCCTGGGTATGGTTCGCCTTTGCGGGCATCTGCGGAGCACGTCCTCCCCATTGCCAAACGCAACAGCCTCGCCCCCTCCCCCCGATCAAGGCCGTCTCGCGAAGGTGACCGAGGAACTGGTGGGTCTCTTCGTCGACGACGGCTGGCTTGCGATCGGCGTGGTCCTGTGGGTGCTGGCAGCGTGGGAAGTGGGTGCATTGCATGCTGTCGCTGCTCAGGCGGCGGGACCGCTGTTCGCTGCGGGATTGACAGCGTTGCTCGCGGCTAGCGCCGCCCGGCGCGCGCGCGCCTGAACAGCGGCCGCTTGGATCGTTGTCTCCCCTCGTTCGTGCCAGCGCCGCGACGGCGCCATGAAGTCCGAACCGACTGGATCGGTCACATGCTGTGCGAGCAATGTATCGATGTCAGCCTTGTCCTGCGTGCTCAGCATCCATCCGAATGCGTCATTGATGCCGCGTAACTGGTCCGGGCGACGTGGGCCCCACAGCGCGATCGTCGGGCCCTGATCGAGAATCCAGCGGATTGCCAACGCCAGCCGAACCGGCGGCCAAGCCCAGGCAGACGCATCGCGGCGCCCCGGCCTATACCACTCGCGACGGAAGTCACGCTCGCCACTGGGCGGGAAACGACATGGGATTGGGGTAAGGGCCGAGCGCCCTCCGGTGATTGGCGCTCGGATCGCTGAGCCAAGAGCATCCGCTACTTATCGGCCGTCCGAGTACCCGTCAAACGATGCCGATCTTGCGCAGACCACGGACAAGTCGCGCGAACCGTCATGCGCCCCGTCCGTGAATGGGTCGCGCTTCTGGGTCACGCGACTGCCGCCATCCTGCGGCGCGTCCGAGCTACCAGAGTCTACGGTAGCCGCAGCGGCGATACCGGAGAACATCATTGTGATTGCAGTGGTCAGAATTGCTTGCTTGAGGTTTTCCATCGTGATCTCCAGATCGATGAGTGCGTGGCTTCAACGCGGAGATCAGTGTATTGAGACAGCGGTAACGAATGGATGGCCATTCAATTACGAAGATGTCATCTCGGCCGCTACTTGTGCCTTGAGGTCATTTGGCTACGCTGCTGTCCACAATAGCCGGCGCATCGCATGCGCAATCGAGCATCACCCTCTATGGGGTCACTGATTCTGAGCGGTTCGCTGTACTACGAGCGCGGGCCGTTTGCGGCGGGCTTTGTATATGACGAGTTCCAGGGAAGCTTGGCGCCTGCCAGACGGCGCTGCGACGAGCTGTTCGCCTTGCCGCGCGGCGGCAGCCTTTCCGCCCCTCATGCTTGACTAGGCACATAGGGCGCACCCCCCCCCACTTAAGTGGGGACTCTACAACCGTATTCGGCCTTGCTCCTGCTCCAATTTGGGATAACGTTGTAGAGACAGGTAAAACAACGCTGCGCAAATCCGCGCGCCCCGGCGGCGGCCCAGCAGTAGCCGGCTGACACCATCGCCGCTTGATCGCTTACGTCTGCAGTCCACACGTCACGTTCCGGGGGGTATCGTGTGCGCAAGCTACTGACGCCATTGCTGCGTCCGCTCGGACGCGTCAGTACGACCGCCGTTACACTCGGCGCGCTGCTGCTCGGCCTGCTTAGCACGATCGTCGTGCATTCGCTCTACACAGAGCTGCTGGAGAGGGATGCACGCCTGCGATTCAAGAGCGATACCAACGATATCGCCCAGCAGATCGATACGCGTATCCGGCTCTACACCGACGTCCTGGTAACCATGCAGGCGCTCTTCGGCGCTAGTGATGATATTTCGCGCGAGGAATTCCGCGACTTCGTCAATGGCCTCAACCTGGAACAACGCTACCCCGGGTTCCAGACGCTGAACTACGCGCCCTATGTGCCGGCCTCCGAGCTGGCCAGCTTTGTCGCCAGCCAGCGCAAGGATGCGGTCCTGCGCGACGCCGGAGTAGCGTTCTCCATCCGTCCCGCAGGAGAGCGGCCAGCCTATTTCGTGTTGACTTATGTCGAGCCGCTCCACAACAACTTGCCGTCGATCGGCATCGACATGGGTGCTGAGCCGGGGCGCCTGGCCGCCCTCGAAAGAGCCCGTGACAGTGGGCAGGCAGTGAGCAGCGGGCGCCTGATCTTCAGCGAAGCAAAAGGTCCCCACGTCGGCATTGCCTTGCGCCTTCCGGTCTACAGAAAGGGCCAGCCGCTCGATTCAGTGGAGCAGCGCCGCCATGCCTATATCGGCTCCGTTGGGGCTGGCATACGAATCAGCGGCCTGCTTGGGGAGATCGCCGGCAACCAGCGCGTGTATGGGACCCACTTCGAACTGTACGACGCCGGGAAACTCGATGGCGAACCAGTACCGCCATCCCCGGCGACGCTGCTGTACAACAGCGCCGGCGGCATGACGGCCACCGCCCTCCCCAGTGCCAAGGCTGCTAGCCGGGCCAGCGCCGTACAGCTTGCCGCTAGCGACGAGCATGCCGCGCTCCAGCGGGCAAGCGTATCGGACGATCGTTCCTTCCTGCGCAAGGAGGTGGCACAGCCGTTTGGAGGGCGGCGCTGGCTCATTGTCTTCTCCGCCGATGCCCAGGCCATGGCGGGCCCGCAACGCTACCTGAAGAGTGTGGTGCTTGGGGCCGGCTTGATCATTACCGCGCTGCTGGCCGGGCTGGCCTACGCGCTATCCAGTTCCCGCTCACGTGCCCTGGCGGTGGCCGATGGCATGACACACAGCCTGCGCGAGAGTCAAGAGGGGCTTGCCCAGGCGCAGCGGATCGCGCACCTGGGGGATTGGCGTATCGACCTTGAGCGTAATGTGGCCTATTTCTCCCGCGAGATGGCCCGGCTGTTGGGTGCGCGAGTGCTGGATCCCACACCCGAAACACTGCTCGGCGCAGCCGATCCTCGCTTCCGCGGCGTGTTACGGCAGAGGATGCAAACCGCCTTGCGGGAGCGCGTCGCTTTCGAGATCGAATGCCCCTACCGCTCATCACGTGGACGCATGGGTTGGCTTCACCTGATCGGCCATGCGCATGGCCCACCGGGTACTGCCGTCCTGCGCGGCACCGCGCAAGACATCACCCAGCGAAAGCTCATCGAGCAGGCTCGCGCACAGGAGCATCTGGTTGCCTTGCATCTCGCCACCGTGTCCAGCGAAGCCGAAGTCCTGGAAAAAATCGTCCGTACCCTGGTCGCGGGCACGGAATGGGAGGCGGGTGCATTCTGGCCTTCGGATGCAGGACGTGGCTTGGCGCTTGCACCGGTTCGCCGGGCCAGCGAGCAAGAACTGGATGCTTGGCTGGCACGACGGCCGGTCGACCCTCAGGCAGGTCAGGCAGATCAGGCAGATCAGGCAGACGCACTGACGGAACCGCGTTGGTATGCGAGCCGCAGTGCTATCGCGCGTTTGCCTCAGCATCGCTGGCTGGACGACGGGAGCGTGCGAACTGTATTCGCTTTCCCACTGCGCAAGGGCACGACCACGCTTGGACTGGTGGAGTTGTATTCGCGCACCAAGCGTCCACGCGATCCACATGCGCTTGCCATGGCCAGCGCGATAGCTAGTCACACTGGCCACTTCCTGCTACGTCGCCAGGCCGAGGAGACCCTGCGCTTTTTTGCCAATCACGATGCGCTCACCGGTCTGCCCAACCGGCTGATGTTCAAGAATCATCTCGAGAGCAGCCTCGCTCGCTCCCGCTCCCGTCAACACCGACTCGATATCGTCTTTGTTGACCTGGATCAGTTCAAGAGGGTCAACGACACCATGGGCCACAACGCGGGCGACGTCTTGCTGCGTGCCGTGGCAGATCGCTTTAGCGCCACGCTTGGCGAAGCCAACCTCATTGCCCGGCTCGGTGGCGACGAGTTTGTCATACTGGTCGAGCCGATCGACGACTTTTCCCTTCTGCACCGCATCATCAAGCGCATCCAGGCCGCGCTCGCATCCGGCTTTGTCGTCAATGGCAAGGAGCTGCAGATAACGGCAAGCATCGGCATCAGCTCCTTTCCCGAAGATGGCGATGACGCGCAGACGCTGCTAAAGCATGCTGATCTCGCCATGTATGCCGCCAAGCAGCTCGGCAAGAACGGCTTCCAATACTATGTACGCGAGATGAGCGTGTCCCTGCAGAATCGCATCGACATGGAAGCGCATCTGCGCAGCGCACTCGAGCACAATGAGTTCGTGCTGCACTACCAGCCACGCATCTCGCTGGACACCAATTCCTGTACCGGCGTGGAAGCCCTGATCCGATGGCACCACCCGAAGCTCGGCATGGTGATGCCCGCTGACTTCATCCCGATTGCAGAGGAATGCGGGGCCATCGTGCAGATTGGCGCGTGGGTACTGCGTGAGGCTTGCCGCCAGAATGCGCAATGGCTTGCCGACGGCATTGCCCCGATACGCGTCTCGGTCAATCTTTCCGCAAGGCAATTTGCCGACAAGGACCTGAGGCAGGTGGTTCTCGATGCCCTGAAGCAAGCCGGCTTGCCAGGACATCTGCTCGAACTTGAACTGACCGAAAGCATGGTAATGCGCGATGCCGAGCAAGCGGCGCGCTGGCTGTCGCGCCTGAAGCGAACGGGGGTACGCCTAGCCATTGACGACTTCGGCACCGGCTACTCTTCGCTCGCCTACCTGAGCCGTTTCCCGATTGACACGGTGAAGATCGACCGCTCGTTCATACGCTATCTGCCCGACAGCAGGAGCGATGCGCAAATCACGAGCGCAATCATCGGGCTAGGACATCAGATGGCGCTGGAGGTCGTGGCCGAAGGCGTCGAGAACGAGGCCCAACTGGACTTTCTTCGCCTCGAGGGATGTGACGAAGTCCAGGGCTACTACTTTAGCCGCCCTATTCCGGCCGAGGACGTCACCGCGTTCCTCTCCAGCCATACCGTGCACGACCTGCTACCTGAGCAGGGACCGCAGCCGATGCGCGCCTGATTCTGGATTCCGGCGCGTGCCCCAGCGTCAACAATAGGAGGAACCACATCATGACAGTGCAGAAACAATCGATTGAACGGTCATGGCAAGCAATCGATGCGCTCGATTTCTCGAGAATCAAAACCAAGCTTCTACATGGCAAGTCCGCTCATTGGAGCCCCGAAAGCCTGGTCGATGCCGAGGCCGGTTACCGCAGGTTTCTCAAACTCGCGGCAAAGTACCCCGACACATCAGTCGTACCCAGCGAACAGGTAGACGCATTCTGGCACGCCCATATTGTCGATACCAGGCGCTATGCGAGCGACTGTGAGCACATTTTTGGCCATGTCCTGCATCATGACCCCTACGTCGGTATTGATGGCCCACAGGATGAAGCCCGCCTGCGCGCGCTGGCCGAGGCAAGCGCCCGGCTTAGCGCGCGCGAGTTTGGGTTGAGACCGACGACGGCGGCCTACTGTGCGGTCACCGGCGAGGGGAAACCCACGCTGGGCCCCGCGCCGGCGGACACCAAGGCGGCGTACTGCGCAATCACCAACGGGACGCAAGCGGCGTACTGCGCAATCACCTCCGGAGTCGCTTCGTCCCATTGATGGCCAGGTCACGCCCGTCGATGTCCAGCCGGTCTGACGGGTTATGGCTATACCTCGCCGCTGCTGAATCCACGGGGCCCACCCACGGGCACCCACCTGCAGCGATTGGCGAGCGTGCTTGTAGAGGGCAGCAGGGCCAGTTGCAAAGTGCTGAGCCAACTGACTGACCGTAGGCGTTTCGCGGCACCCCGCCCAGGCCCGGGAGGGGTGCCGTTCTGCCGGAGACGATGCGATGATAGAAACATTGCTGTTCAGCAAGCCGTTTTCCTTTCTGGCCTGCCCACCGATAGCAGAACTCAAAGAAGCCATTGATGCACTTAACACGCTGCCGGGACATTCGCGCTGGCTCAAGGAGGAAGACGCCATCCGCCGCGAGCATGTGCCTGCCTTTGTCGAGCAGAGCCGCCAGGCCCTCGAGGCGCTTGTTCCGGGCCGGTCCCTCATGGTCGATAGCCTTGCCGATCGGATTCGGCACACACCACGGGTTCTACAGGAGCTGCGCGAGCACGGTCCGGATGTGGCAGCTGCCGCTCACTCCTACTTCTACTGGCGCTACTCAGCCGACGTGCTCGGACGGGCGCAGGGCATTCCGCGCAGTGCGCTGGAACGTCAATTTGGCAGGGTGGCGGCACGCGACGGCTCTCACAAGATCATTTGGGGCTGTCCGTGTTGCGATAATCCGGCGCGATACCAGGTCGATGGGCTACTTGCCAATCAGCGCCCGGCCCGCCAGGGCGGCTTTGCGCTCGAGTGCGATCACTGCGGGCATCAGGAACGGGTGTATGCGGGATTTTTGCATTACGGGCGTCTCCAGTGCCAATGCGCTGCGTGCAAGAGCTATGTTGGCGTTCTCGCCTATGACATGGCCAGGGCTGCGCGAAAACTTTCTGAAAATCTCGAGAAGTACGCCTGGAGCCAGGCTGCCGAGACCCTTGCCGAGATCCAGGAGTACAAGGACGAGTCCCTGCAAATGCTCCAGCGCCGGGCTAGCCCATCCCGCAATGCCGCTTCCTTCGCACTCGAAGTCGCGTCGGGCAGGCACCAATCGATGCTCGCAATTCTGGCGAGCCTGGACCCTGGCCTGGAAGGCTGCATCGAGAAGAATCCCAGGGCTTGGGCGTTGCTGTGCGAACTGCTTCGCGAAGGCGTGGTTGACAACGAATACCTCATTTACGAGGAAGCTGACCGCGAGCGCGTGGCGCTGCAGTTGTCACTGCTGGAAGAGCCTTCCTCCCAGGGGCAGGGCTTGCCACAGAAGAATCTTGAAACTCTGTTGCAAGGGTATCAGCCTGCGTCTCGCGAATCCTTTGTAGCGTGGCTGAAAGCAAGCTCGCAATTAAAGCTTTTCACCGGCAAATTCTGTACCGCGGTGGAGGTCACCTGGAGACCCAATGCGCAGCGCTGCAAGCTCGTTGCTAGCAGCCAGGACGACCATCTCCGAGAGCTCCCGCACGATGCGGCGCTGAGAGCGGCCACAGCCTCCGTGCCGCCTTCGAAACAACCGCCTCACACTGACGCTGAAATTGAAGCAGTGACACTACTCAGGTCACTGGGGTACATTGTTGTGGCTCCTGCAGTAATTGAAGCGCACGGCTACTCCAAGCTAGAAGAAAGCACGCCACTCAACAGGTAGCCCCGCACAGCATGAATCGGCGATCTTCATCTGACGGCCCACCCCGGGGCCGATCGCCGAAGCGCTGATAGGCGGCAAGACACCTGACGCAACGCTTCGCTGGGACAATACCAATCCATAGCGGCCCTGGTGCAACTAGCGAAGGCCAGCGAGGAACGGCCGGCTTGCGGGGACCTCGGCAAACTGAAGGCACCGCCTTCCAGACAGCGGCCCCAGTGGTATCTTTCTGCGGCCACTTGCTCCAGAGTCAGCCAAGCCTCTTGCATCAAGCTGCCGATCAGAATGTCGTCATCCAGCCTGGATCAGGCGCTCCTATCCGGGCGCGGCTTAAAGGCCAATTCCCGCGCCATGGTTTCATAAAGCTCCCGCGCCTTAGGGGTGTTTGCCGGCGGCAACACAACCTGGATGTGCAGCAGCAGATCGCCTGGTGGATTAGCGGGGATGCCTTTGCCGCGCACGCGTAGCTCGCTGCTGCTCTGGGCGCCGGCGGGAATGCGCACCTTCAGCTCGCCCCCAGGTAAATCAATGGGCACCACCGCCCCCAGCGCCGCCTCCCATGGCGCCACCGGCAGGACAAGGTGTAGATCGCGTCCCTTCACCTTCAGTTGGTCGTGCGGTTTGAAATGCACCTCCAGAAAAAGATCCCCCGCCGGCGCACCGCCGATCCCCGGTGCACCCTGCCCGCCCAGGCGGATGAGCTGACCTTCGCGAACGCCTTTGGGAATTTTGACGCTGAGGGTCCGGCTCCTGAGCTGCACCCCGCCCTGGGCGTCCACGCTTGGCACCTGCAGCGAAAGCTGACGGGTGGCGCCGGTGAAGGTGTCTCCGAGGTCCAGCAGCACCTTGGCGTGGTGATCCCCGCCGCGCGACGGGGACTTGCCACCGTGTGTATGGAAACCGCGGTGTCTGCGCCCCATGTGGCCAAACAGCTCGGCGAAGAAGTCGCTGAAATTGGCCTCTTGCTGTGGCGAGAAGCCCCGACCGGAGAACTCGAAGCCGGTGTCCCAGTCCGGCGGCGGACGGAACTTCTGGCCGGGCTGATGGCCTCGTCCCAATTGCTCGTACGCGGCGCGCTTTTCCGGGTCGGAGAGTACAGCATAGGCCTCGTTGAGCTCCTTCATGCGCACTTCGGCATCCAACTGCTTGGAAACGTCGGGATGGAACTTGCGCGCGAGCTTGCGGAACGCCTTCTTGATGTCCTCAGCGGTGGCATCACGTGTCACTCCCAGCGTCT
>NZ_BAAILO010000558.1:0-280 GCF_054589115.1 Cupriavidus sp. 8B
GGCGCGGGCCCCATCCCGAGGATGCCGTTTTCGCTGTGAAGAATGATTTCCCGGTGTGGGTCCAGATGATTGGCGACAAGCGTCGGTACGCCAATTCCCAGATTTACGTATGCGCCTTCCGGGATATCTCGCGCAACGCGCTGCGCCATTTCGATCCGTGTAAGCTTTTTCATTTCTGCGATCTCGTCTCTAACTTTTCCGCCCGATTTGCAGGAAATTACGAAACCTGCACCACGCGTTTTACAAAGATTCCTGGGGTAACAACCGCCTCTGGATTCAA
>NZ_BAAILO010000559.1:0-959 GCF_054589115.1 Cupriavidus sp. 8B
GGTCGCGGGTTGCTCGTGTGCCGGGCTACGTCGCCCTTCAGGAAACTGGCTCCACAGTAGGTGGCAGATAGGTTGGTACCTTGGCGCTGGGTTACGTTGTCTGCGCCGCGTTCGGTATGGCAAGCGACATGGCGAGCCGGCTGATGTCCCAGATGAACCCGCTCAGTTCGCGGGCCACCGCAACCACCGCAATGTTCGGGTTCTTGCCGCGCGCGGCAAGTCTTCGATAGCGCCGGCACAGTCGAACCTGGGCGTCCCAGGACCGGTCAACGATGGCCTTCGGGATGCCTTCGTGCCGTCGCTGAATCTCGGGGCTCACACGTGCCGGGTGCCGGTAACTCCAGGCGGCTTCGATTAGCAGCTTTCTTGCATAGCTATTGCCGCTCTTGGTGATGCTGCCTTGGCGCCGTTTTTCCCCCGATGAATGTTCGGCGGGCGTCACCCCGAGCCAGGCCATCAGTTGGCGCGGATGCATAAAGCGCGAGAGATCGCCCAATTCGGCGAGCATGCCTATCGCCGTGGTGAACTGCACGCCGCGCATGGCCTGCAAGCCCAGTACGGCCGGATAGAAGCGCCAGTTGACCACGGCTTCGCGCAAGGCCGCTTCGAGACGGCCGCATTGCGCGAGCCGATCCTCGATGGCACGTCGATATTCGTCAAAGGCAAGTTGCTGCCACACGGTGTCGAACGCAAAGGTACTGATCCAGCGCCGGTGCGCCGGTCCCCAGTCGGCTCTGCCGCTGTAGCGCACCCCATGTGAAAGCAGAAAGGCCTTCAGCCGTTGCCGGGCGCGCTTCAGATCGTCCTTGGCGTTGACCCAGGCGCGTGACAGATCCCGGAACGCTTCATCCTCCACACTGGGTACGTACACCGCCGAGAGGTCGCCGGCGCGCAGCGATCGCACGAGCTTGACCGCATCGCGCCGATCGGTCTTGACGCGCTCGCCGGGTTTCTTCGGG
>NZ_BAAILO010000560.1:0-16054 GCF_054589115.1 Cupriavidus sp. 8B
GGTTCGCACGAATGGACGGACGTATTTCGCGTGCAGCAGCTTCACCTCATAGCCCATCTCGAGGAGCTTGCGAGCCCACCAGTGCCCGCTGCCGCAGCGTTGGACCGCGGGCATCCGCAACTGGGAACTCCCAGATGCGGTGTACCTGAACCCGGAGCGAGCGCAGCAAAACGCAGAGAATTACAAGCAAGCAGCGTAACGGCTGAGGCGACAACTACCTTGACACACGCCGCGAGTAAAGAAAAGTGACATCTCACACGTTCTAAAACGGCAACACCGTACAGCCGCGCCAGCAGCTAGAAGCGCTAAAACACCGCCCACTCACGCCATTCTGCATCAGCAGCTAGAAGCGCTAAAACACCGCCCACTCACGCCACTCTGCATCAGCAGCTAGAAGCATCAAAACCCCGCTGCGCATTGGCTGCCGGTACGGCATCGCTCCCGCCTGAGCCCGGGCCCCGATACCGCTTAGAAGCGTGCCGAGTACTGAAGCATGTAGAAGTTGATACCGGGGTTCGGTTCCTTGATGCCGGCATTGGAGTAATGCTGGAAACGCACCGCCAGCTCCGAGTCGATCGCGTCGCCAAACCGGTAGCCTGCCGCAATGCGATCGCCAAACTGGAACGCCGTCGAGAAGACCTTGGCGTCCGAGATGCGCGTGCGGGACAGCAGGTGCACGCCGGCGCCAATCTCGGCGAAGGGCCCCGAGCGGCCCGCCCCCTGGACCCGGAAGATGGGCGTAAAGCCCACATCGCCCATGAGGTTGCTATTGCTGCCATGCGGATTCCAGCCACCCACGGAAGCTTCGAGACCCAGGCGAACGCGGATTGACTGCGAACTCGTCGCCCACAGGTCGTTCTTCAGGTTCCATCGCGCCTCCAGGCGTGCGATCGAAGCCTCGCCGCCCGCACCCAGCGCGGCCCCGAGACGAACCGGCTCGAACCACGAGGCATCCTCGCCGGCGGGTGCGGCAAGCGCCGCGGCGCTGGCAAACGCGCTGGAAATCAGGACGAAGGAGAAGACAGATCGAAGCATGAGGAAAGCCTTGTGAAGGGTAATTCTTGCTCTGGTGACACGTTGCATCGCACTGGTCCCGGGCTGCCCGCCGCTTCGGGTTGGGCTTCGCGCGAAAAAAGGGGAAGTATGCTTTCTGCACAAGCGGCCGAATAGGTGCCGCCAGCGCATATCAGTGTCCCAGATTTGGAACGATGCGCACGGATCACGCGTGGCGCCCTGTCACCAGGCGGCGCACGCGAAGCCCGCCGGCGCGGCGCGCGCCAGAGCGCTTGTGTCCGTGCGCCCGGCGTTGCGCGTTTCGTTTCAATGTTGTGCGGCTTGATGCCGGTCAACCGGTGGGGCTGCGCCGTATCTATAGTTGTATGTGGCTTAGCTTCATCCCTCCGTACCTTCATCGTTTCAACCAGCCAGGAGTGCGCAATGAACGACGTCAGATCCGCATTTTCCGTACACCGCGCCACGCTACAGCGCGATGTCAACGTCCTGCTATCCGATGTGCAGGCATTGCTGCGTGACGCCGCCGCCTTGACCGGCGAGCAAGCCGGCCAAGCCCGTGAACAGTTCAAGGTGCGGCTGGAGGCGCTGCAGCTGCGCCTGCGGGAGCTGCAAGCGCAAGGCCGCGATCAGGTCCGCGATTGGGCCGATGCGGGAGAGGAGTATGTGCAAGCGCACCCATGGCGCACGCTTGGCGCGGCCGCAGCGGTTGGCGCCCTATGCGGGGTGCTGGTTGCCATGTCGATCTTGCGCCGCGATTGATGGCCGATTGATGGCCGATTGATGGCGGATCGATCGCGAAATGGCGCCTGCGCAGCCTCGCCTGCCATCGCTGGCTCAACCTCGGGCTTCTGGCGATCTGCGCGCTCACGCTGAGCGCGCAGATCGCTGCATCCAGTCTGGACCAAGCATGCGCAACATGCTTGATGCGCCGCAAGCTTGAGGCTCGCCGCCAGCACGCCCTTGCCGCGCGATGGAACGCACAAGCTTGACGCGGATCAACAAGCGCCGGCGGCACGCTTCTAGAATCATCTGACGGGCGACATCG
This sequence comes from Cupriavidus sp. 8B, assembly GCF_054589115.1. NCBI lineage: Bacteria > Pseudomonadati > Pseudomonadota > Betaproteobacteria > Burkholderiales > Burkholderiaceae > Cupriavidus > Cupriavidus sp. 8B. The sequence continues at coordinate 2,060 of NZ_BAAILO010000560.1, forward strand.
TGATTTGCAGTCGTCGCGCGATCCGCATGAGACGTGCCCGCCCTCTTTAACCGTGGCCAATCGACGCTCGTTATCGCGCGCATCTTGGAGATACACCATGACAGACCAGACCGACGTCCCACTCGCATTGTTCACCGCCAATTGCGAGGCGGGCCTGCGCGTGCTGACCCTGATGCAGGAGAGCCGGCAGCGCTTTCTCGAACTCCAGCTCGATGCGGTACGCAAGGACATCGAGATCTTGCACGAGGCGGGCGCGCAACTGGCCAATGCCGGCGACTTCTCCACGCTCTCCACCCTGCCGGCCACCTTCCTGCGCAGCCAGGCCGAGCATTACGCGCAGCGGATGCAAGCCTGGATGAGTCTCACCATCCACAACCAGACCGCCATGGTGGAACAACTGCGGGAAGCTGGCGAGACCTGGCAGCGCTGCCAGGCCGCGACGCTGCAGCAGGCCGGGAGCACCGCTTCGCTGCCTGCGCCAGTGCGGGATATGTTCGAAAAGCTCAGCCAGGGGGCGGCCACGCTGAACGCGTCAGCCAGCGGCACTGGCGCCGCTACGCAGAAGAGGACCATCCATACCGGCTGAGAACACGGCGGGAACGCCCGGATCTGGCCAAGCCCGAGTCTCCGAGTTTGGCCGCCCGAAGCCGCCCCTAGCCTCGGCAGCCCGGACAGGATATGCTTTGGTCCGCACAATGGCGCGCACCAGGCAAGCTAGCGCTCAATATTGAAATCCCCTTGCACCGGGCGGGCCTCATCTGGACGGAAATCATCGATGTGCATCCACTCTCGAACGACCTGCTGCCCGCGCCTATGCCGCTAAGCCAATTGTGGTTGCCGCCAGAGCCGCCGATGCTTGCGCCGGGCATCGTGCACAGCCATTTCAGCGTGCAAGGCGACGCCCGCCAGAGCTTGCTGGCCTGGCAGGAGCGGATGAGTCCGGTCTACGACATCCGGCCTGCCCCGACGCATGGCGAAGAGACATTCGATGCCTCGCTGTCGCGCTATTCCATCGACGACCTGAGCTTCTTCGACATCCGCACCAGCCCCAATGTGGCTGAGCGCTCGTTGGGGCGCGTGTCGACAGAGAGCATTCGCGACATTACCTTCAGCGTGTTCCTGGAAGGCGCCCCCGCGCACTTCCAGGGCGGCAAGCAAGGGCTCGACGCGCCGCAGCGGCCGTCCGTGCCAAGCATCCTCGCGCTGGACATGGACCAGCCGTGCACCATCCGTAGCTTTCATAGCCGCATGCTGCTGTTCTTTGTGCCGCGCGCCTTGGTGGAAATGGCCTTCCCCGATGCCGCCTCGCTGCATGGCCGCCTGGTTGAGGCCACCACGCCCCTGATGCGCGTGCTGATCTCGCATCTGGTGGCACTGAATCGACAAATCGTCGGCCTGAGCAAAGACGAAGCAGATCGGTCCTTTCGCACCGCGATCGAACTGCTGGCCGCGGTGTTCAGCCGGCAAGCAGGGCTTTCCGGCAGCGCCCGCGCGGCGGTGCGGGCCGCTGTGTACGGACAGGTGCGGCGCCATGTCGAGGCCAATCTGCACGACCCCGACCTGACCCCTGACAGCGTATTGCAATCGCTGCGCCTGTCGCGCGCCAGCGTGTACCGTCTGTTCGCGCATGAAGGTGGCCTGGCCGCGTATATCCGCAGCCGCAGGCTGCGGGCGGCGGCCGATGAACTGGTCCGCTTTCCCCATATCGCGGTGCAGGACATCGCCTCAGGGCTCGGTTTCAACAATGCATCGAGCTTTACACGGGCATTTCGCCGCGCCTACGATATCGCGCCGCAGGAATTGCACGGCTATGCCCCGCTGCTCCGGCACGAACAGGCAAGGCCGGGCCGGCAGGCTTCCTGGCCCGCAGGCAGCTTCAGATAGGGTGCGCGCAAGATACCTCCTCGCACGCTCCCGTCAATCCACCCGCACCGCCGGCATCCACCCGTTTGCCGCATTTGCCGCGTTCGCCGCCACCACCTGCTTCGCGATCGAATCGCCCAGGCGCGTGGCATCCGCGGAGATACTGTACTGTCGTGCTTGACCTCGGACACGCCATGCAAGCCCGCGCCGGCCGCGGCGGACATCGCGAGATGAAAGCTTCCCTCGCGCCGGCGCAAGTGTGACGCGCCTCGGTCTGCGTCTACTCGCTGACCCCGTGCGCCAGCCAGCGAATCGCCGGATGTTCTCCGGGTAGCGTCTCGCGGGTGGCATCCTCCATCAACCGCAGGCCGGTGTTGCTGTTGGTGAGCAGCACGACGCCCGACTGATGCTCGGGGCTGCCCATCACGAATGCCCTCACGCCCTGCATCTTGCCCCACTGGAAGAACGTGCCCCGGCTGGGTTCGACGCCCCACCCCAGCCCCCAGCCTATGTCCGGCTCCGTGGCCGATGGCGTGCCATCCAGGTAGACAATTTCTCCCTTTGGCACCATGACGCTTGCCGTCAGCCATTGCTCCCAGGTCGATGCGCTGAGCCCGTCGCCCCGAAGCACGGCGGCAACAAAAGCACCGTAGTCGCCGGCCGTGGTTTGCAGCGAATAGGAGGCGCTCGCCGCCGGTGGGCGATGCACGTCGAGCCGCTGCGCCGCTTCATGCGGGTTGGCCACATTGCCGACGCAACAGATAACGCGACTCGTTTAACGTCAAGCGTTAAACGAATTCCTCGAACAACCACTGCGCCCGCTCCCCGAGTTAGTCTTCTTTGCCGACGCAAAGAAGAGTGACCGGCAGCCCCCGCAGGGGGATGTCGTACGGCTTTTGGGTCCAAAAGCCAACGCCGCCGACAAAAGCACCACTCCCCTCAAAGCTCTCCTCTAACTCCCCCAAGCCACCTAACGCGGGTGGTTATCCCAATCCCCCCTTCGCAGTACCGTATCACCCATACCAAAACACCCGGCTGACGCGCCAAGAAGCGCATCCAGCTCAGGAGACACTAGCCAACACGGATGGAGGCGCTCCCGCCGCGCCTCCCCTCGCGTAAACCTCCTTGCACCGCCACGATTCGCCTGTTAGAGTCCACAACTAATCACTGCATAGTTAAAGCAAGATCGATCGTGCCGCATGGCAGGCGCGAAGACCAACGACAGGAGACACGATGGTTCCGGCACTATGGTTTGACGGGCGAGCGTATTCGGCCGACTGGATGAAGGGGGAGATCCAGCGCATTCTCGCTGGGCTGCACGATCTGCACTGCAAGGAGGGCGACACCATCGCCGCCATGCTGCGCAACAGCCCGGAGTACGTGGCCCTTGTGCTGGCCTGCCGGCAGGCCGGGATTTACCTGGCATCGATCAACTGGCACTTCAAGGCGCTCGAAGCCAACCATATCCTGACCGACAGCGGCGCCCGCGCGGTGGTTGTCGACGCGGACTTGCTCGACCAGGTGCGCGAGGGCATCCCCGAAGGCGTCGGCGTCATCCTGGTCTCGCGCGCCTGCGCGCCGGCATCCAGCCCGCAGGCGCACCATTGGGCGGATTTCGGGGCGGGCCTGCCGGCCATGCCGCCGCGCACCGGCAGCTCGCATGGCGCGATTGCCTATACCTCCGGCACCACCGGCAAGCCCAAGGGCGTGCGCCGCATTCCCGGCGCGCCCGAAGAGCGCGCTGCCATGGAGCGGCGGCTGCAGCGGGTCACCGACATCGTCTACGGCACCGGCACGGACGTCACCGCCTACCTGTCCGCGCCGATCTACCACAGCGCGGCCATGGCCTACCTCTCGCACTTCTGCAACCTGGGCGCAACGCTGGTGCTGGAGCCGCGCTTCGACGCGCAGCGCACGCTGGAACTGCTCGCGCGCCACAAGGTCACGCACGCCTACCTGGTGCCGACCATGTACCAGCGCCTGCTGGCATTGCCGCCCGAAGCGCGCGCAGGGCATGACCTGTCCGCGCTGCGCCAGGTTGCGTCGACCGGCTCGCCCTGCTCCGTTCCCCTCAAGCAGGCCATGATCGACTGGTTCGGGCCCATCATCACCGAGGCCTATGGCTCGAGCGAAGCGGGCTACACCACCTTCGCCGATGCCGCGAGCTGGCTGCGCCATCCAGGCTCGGCGGGCAGCCCGCTGCCCGATGCGCAGGTCCGCATCCTGGACGAGGACGGCAATGCGTTGCCGGCGCGGGAGATCGGCCTGATCTATGTGCGCCAGCGCGCCCTGCCCGACTTCACCTACATCAACCGGCCCGACGCCCGCGCGGCCGTGGAGCGCGACGGGCTGATCACGCTGGGCGACATGGGCTACCTGGATGAAGACGGGTTCCTGCACATCTGCGACCGCAAGGCCGATATGGTCATCTCGGGCGGGGTGAACATTTATCCGGCGGAGATCGAGTCGGTCCTGCAGACCATGCCGGGCATCGCGGACTGCGCGGTCTTCGGCATTCCCGATGCCGAGTTCGGCGAAGGCCTGGCCGCCGCGGTCCAGCTCAGTCCGGGCCACAGCATCGAGGGCGCGCAGGTGCAAGCGTTCCTGCGCGAGCGGATCGCCAACTACAAGGTGCCGCGCATCGTCGAGATCCACGCGTTGCTGCCGCGTGAAGACACCGGCAAGATCTTCAAACGCAGGCTGCGCGAGCCGCACTGGCAGAACCAGGCGCGCGCCATCTGACATCTGCCATCTGACTTAAGCCGTTCCCACCCGCATCATGACCATAACAAGCAGGTAAGACCAACAGATCGGAGACAGCATCCATGGCCATCGCCTTCCCCACCAACGAGCCCTATTTGTCCGGCTACTTCGCGCCGCTGCACGCCGAGTGCGACGCGCCCAACCTGCCCGTGACGGGTGAAGTGCCGGCTGGGTTGCGCGGCACGTATTACCGCAACGGCCCGAATCCACAGTTCGCGCCGCGCGGCAAATACCATTGGTTCTCGGGCGATGGCATGTTGCACGCATTTCATTTCGACGGCGGCCGCGTGTCCTACCGCAACCGCTGGATCCGCACGCCGAAATGGGTCATGGAGAACGAGAACGGGGAAGGCATGTCGGGCTCGCTGGCAAGCCGGCACCTGACGGACCCGAAGCTGCTTGAGCTGAACTCCACCGTGGCCAACACCAATGTGGTCTGGCATGGCGGGCGCCTGTTGGCGCTGGAAGAGGTGCATGCGCCGTTTGAGGTGGATCCGGTGTCGCTGGCGCCGCGCGGCTACCAGACCTTCGACGAGAAGCTGTCCGGGCCCATGACCGCGCATCCCAAGATCGATCCGGTCAATGGCGAGATGGTGTTCTTCGGCTATGCGGCCCGCGGCCCGTTCACGCCGGACCTGATGCTGCACGTGGCCGACAGCGCGGGCAAGCTGCAGCGCTCCGTGCATATTGTCGCGCCCTTCCCGAGCATGGTTCATGACTTCGTGGTGACGCGCACCCACATCTTGTTTCCAATCTTCCCGCTGACCGGGTCGATGGAGCGCGCCACCAGCGGCCGGCCGCCTTATGCGTGGGAGCCGGACAAGGGCACGCACATCGGCATCCTGCCGCGCGACGGCACGGCGGCGGATGTGCGCTGGTTCACAGGCGATCCGTGCTACGTCTTCCATCCGATGAACGCCTTCGACGCGCCGGACGGCAGCATCGTCTGCGACATGATGAAATACGATGTGCCACCGCTCTTCCCCGGGCCGGACGGACGCCAGCTCTCCAACGGCGCGCCCGTGGCCAGCCTGGTCCGCTGGACCTTCGACCTGGCCGGAAAATCCGGCTCATATCGCGAGCAGCCGCTGTGCGATGCGCCGGGCGAGTTTCCCCGGCTGGACGAGCGCTTTGCCATGCTGCCCTACCGGCACGGCTATTACTGCAGCGGGGACATCTCCGCCTCCACCAAGGGCGACAGCCTGCGCAGCGGCCTGGCGCATATCGACCTGGCCACCGGGCAGGTCGCGCAATACCAGCCGCCGGCCGGCGACAAGTGCGGCGAGCCCGTGTTTGTCCCGCGCCGGGCCGATGCCGACGAGGGCGATGGCTGGCTGCTGTCCGTGATCTGGCGCGCCGCGGAGAACCGCAGCGATATGGCGATCTTCAACGCGCAGGCGCTGGCGGCAGGGCCGGTGGCGCTGGTGCACCTGTCGCATCGCGTGCCCGCCGGCTTTCATGGCAACTGGCGCCCCGCCGGCTGAGGCATGATGCCATGCCGCCGGCGCGGATGATGTCCTGGCTGCGATCACGCAGAAGGCTGCGGGCCATCACATTGGGAACGGAAGTCATCCTCATCGGCTTGCGCGGCGCGCCTGTTCCAGGTTTCTGCCAGTTCCTGCGTGACTCGCAGGAACTGGTCGATGTCTCCCGCCGAATTGCAGTGCAGCGGCGACACCCGCACCGCGCCGTCCAGGCCGAATGAATCCAGCATCCGCTTCGAGTAGAGGCTGGACGCCACCCGCTCGTACACGATCACCCCGCGCTTCTCGTATTCCCGCACGGCTTGCGTGTGGCCCAGGTGATCGAAGCCGATGGCCAGGATCAGGTCACGGCTGGCCAGGCCCCCGGCATCGAGGAATACCTTGACGTGGGGCATGTTGCGCAGGCCCGGCACGGATGCGCTCCCACCCAGCAAGCGCGACAGCAAGGCGCGTTCATGCAGGGCGATCGCCTCCATGCCGCGTTCGAACAGTGCCCTGCGGGCAGCGCCCTGGCCATCCGCAGCCGGGCCCGACAGGCCGCCGAGCCAGCAGACGTAATCGACAATTTCAGAGACCACGGCGAATTGCCAGGGCGCGGAACTGCCCAGGTCCCAGAACTCGGGCGTCTTGCCGTTCAGCTTGTGGTGCGGCAGCAGCGAGGCGCGATCCGATAGCCAGGCAATGCCGGAGCCCCGGCAGCCAAAGAACTTGTACGGCGCGATATTGATCCCGTCGACCGGCGTCTTCTGCAGGTCGATCAGGCCGTGCGGCGCGTGCTGTACCGCGTCCACGATGATGTAGAGGTCGGGCTTGACCAGCCGTGCCTGCCGCACGATCTCGTCCACGTCCAGCTTGGCGCCGGAGATGTTCGAGGCGTAGATCACGTTCAGCAGCACGGTGTCCTGGTCGACCAGGCGCACGATTTCGTCGACATCCACCCCGCCTGTGGCCGGGTTGCTCCTGGCAACCCGCAGCTCCCTGCCGAGCCGCTGCGCATACAGCGCAGTGGCATCGAAGGACGAAGGATGCTCGAGTGCCGTCGTCACCATATTGGAACCCGGCACGTTTTCCGCCACCGCCCGCACCATGTCGAACATGGCGCCCGAGGCGGTCAGCGCGGCGTAGACGCTGCCGCCCTGCGCGTTGAGGATGGTGCGAACATCCGCCGTGCCGGCGGCCTGCACCTGCTTCAGGTACGCCGCCACCTCGTGAATGCGCTCGGCGTTGTCGGGTATCGCGTCGATCCTGGCGAGCCGCTCCACCGCCGCCTTCAGGCGGTACGAGCCGCCCGCGTTGTCGAAATACAGCCGCTCGCGGCCGTTGAAATCGTGGTTGACGCCGTGGAACCGGTGCTTGACCTCGGCCATCAGGCTGTCCGGGAAAAGCACGCCTTGATCGTGATGCATCGAAAGAGTCATGGTTGGGCGCGCGGCTCAGTGCGCTCTCAGGTCGGACAGGAACTTGCGGGCGCGCTCGCTCTGCGGATTCGTGAAAAACGCTTCGGGCGTGCCGGTTTCCACCAGCCGGCCCTGGTCCATGAACCACACCTTGTCCGCCACCTCGCGGGCGAAGTTCATCTCGTGGGTCACGCACATCATGGTCATGCCATCGCGCGCCAGGCTCTTCATCACCTGCAGCACTTCGCCCACCATTTCCGGGTCGAGCGCGCTGGTCGGCTCGTCGAACAGCATGGCGGGCGGATCCATCGCCAGCGCGCGCGCAATCGCCACGCGTTGCTGCTGGCCGCCGGAAAGCTGCCCGGGAAAGGCATCGGCCTTGGCCGCCAGGCCAACCCGTTCCAGCAGCGCCACGGCGTGCGCGCGGGCGTCGGCGCGCCGCTTCTTCAACACGTTGACCGGGGCCAGCATGATGTTCTGCGCCACCGACAGATGCGGGAACAGGTTGAAGCTCTGGAACACGAAGCCCACGTGGCTGCGGAACTTGTTCAAGTCCAGCGCCGGCGAATGCACGTCCTGTGCGTCGAACTCGATCCGGCCCTGCTGGATCTCCTCGAGCCGGTTGACGGTGCGGATCAGGGTCGATTTACCGGAGCCGGAGGGGCCGCAGACCACAAGGACCTCGCCCTTGGCGACTTCGGCCGTGACGTCGTTGAGCGCGTGGTACTCGCCATACCACTTGTTGACCTTCCTGAACGAGATCATCGGGTGATTGCTGGGTGCGGATGTCGTCATGGGTAACTCTCTCGAAGGCTGGAATCAGTCGGCTGCCCGCACCACCGCCGGCGCAGGCGGCTGCCGGGTAGCGGCCGGGCGCGTGCCGGCACGGGTCTGCGCAATGCGCCGCTCCAGGAAGCGCGCCAGTTGCGTCAACGTGAAGCACAGCACGAAGTAGATGGCGGCCAGGATCACGAACACCTGGAAGGGCTTGGTCAGCAGCGTGCTGTTGATCTGGTTGGCTGCGAAGGTCAGTTCGTTGACGCTGATCACATAGCCCAGCGAGGTCTCCTTGATGGTGGAGACGAACTGGCTGATCATCGCCGGCACCATGTTGTAGAGCGCCTGCGGCAGGATCACAAGGCGCATGGTCTGCATATAGCTCAGGCCCACGGCCCGCGCCGCCTCGGACTGGCCCTTGGGCAGGCCCTCGATGCCGGCGCGCACGATTTCCGCCAGATAGGCCGCCTGGTAGATCACCAGGGTGACCAGCATGGTGGTGAAGCCGCTGACCGTATGGCCGATCACGAGCGGCACGAAGAAGTACACCCAGAAGATAAACATGATCAGCGGCACGCCGCGCACCACGTACACCACCACCGTTGCCGGCCAGCGCAGCCACCCGAACGGGCTGATACGCGCCAGCGCAAGGCCCACGCTGAGCGGGAATGCCAGCACGATGCCGAGCACCGACAAGATGAAGGTGATGGCCAGCCCGCCGAGCGGGCCGTTCGGATACTGCCCGATGAGCAACAGCGTCCAGTTGTCGCGGAGAATGGAAATGAGATCTGCCATGGCTTACCTCGCCTTGATGCGGTAGCGGTGTTCGAGCACGCTGCCGCCGCCCATGATCAGCAGCGACACGGCCAGGTACACCAGGGTGGCGAACAGGTAGACCTCGACGGTGCGGAACGACTCGCTCTCGATCTCCCGCGTGACGTAGGTCAGCTCGGCAACGCCAACCGTCATGGCGAGGCTGGAGTTCTTGAACAGCAGCACGGTGTGGCTGATCAGCGTGGGCAGCGCGATGCGTGCGGCCTGCGGCAGCACCACCAGCCGCGACGCCTGCAGGTAGCTCAAGCCCAGCGCGCGCGAGGCTTCCAGCTGTGACTTCGGAATCGACCGGATGCCACCGCGCAGGTCTTCCGACATATAGGCCGCCATGCACAGGCCGACCGCGATGAAGGCGAACAGGAACTCGCTGTTGTGGCCGTTGACCCAGTGCTGCAGGCCGTCGGGCAGCAGCGCCGGAATGCCGAAGTACCAGAGGAAGATCTGCACCAGCATCGGCACGTTCTGGTGGTATTCGACGTACGACGCCACCGCCGCCTGGCCCAGCCGGCTGTTGCTCATCCGGATGACGGCAAGGAGGGTGCCCACCGCCACGGCCAGCAGCCACGCCAAGGCGGTCAACTCGAACATGGTGGCGACGCCATTGAGTATCCAGCGTGGATACTCGCCGTGCAGCAGGACCGACAGATCTAGCTTGATGCTCATGAGTATGGGATCCGGTTGGGCAGGCGGCGCTACAGAGCCCGCCGCGCGAGGGGAATCGGCTCAGCCCTTGATCGGCTCGATCTTGAAGCCACGATGCATGTTGTACTGCGTGCCGGTGCCGAGCCACTTGTCGAAGATCTTCGCCGCCTCGCCGGACTTCTCCATCGACTGCAGGACGCTGTTGACCTGCTTGATCATCGTCGGTTCGTCCTTGCGCATGCCCACGCCCCAGGCTTCGGTCATCAGCGGCGGCTCGAGGATGTCGATCTGCGTGCTCGATTCCACCTGCTGCTTGAACTTCACCAGCATGATCTCGGAGATGGCAAACCCTTCCACCTTGCCCTGCTGCATGGCCAGGAAGGCTGCCGGCGCGTCCTGGAACGTCACCGTGCTGGCGGTTGGCAGCACCTTGCGCAAAGCCATCTCCGAGGTGGAGCCCTTGGGCGCGCTGACGCGCTTGCCGGCCAGGTCCGCCACGGTCTTGAGTCCTTGCGAGCGCTTGGCGCCGACTTTCTGCAGGCTGGCGTAGTAGCTGTCGCTGTAGGCGATCTGGCCGGCGCGCTCGGGCGTCCAGCCCAGGTTGGCCACCAGCACGTCGACCCGCCCTTGCTGCAGTTCGGGAATGCGCGCGGCCACCGAGATCAGCTTGAGCTCCAGCTTCACGCCCAGGCTCTTGGCGATGGCGCTGCAGAAGTCGACGTCATAGCCCTGGATATCGCGCGTTTGCGGATTGGGAAAGCTGAACGGCTCCGCCGTCCCCAGCGTGCCGCACACCAGCACGCCGTTGTGCTTGATATCGGCCAGTTGATCCGCGACTGCGCCGGTCGCCATCAGCGACAGGCAGGCGGCGGCGCTCGCCGTGATGAGAGTCTTACGCATGGGGGTGCTCCTGGTGGTGGGTGGGGGATGGGTTGCAACGTTCGACCGCTGCCGCAAGCGCGGCGCAGCCCGCTTCGATCTGCGCCATCGAGGTGGCAAAGGACAGGCGCAGATAGGGCGAGAAACCGTAGGAAGTGCCGTCGATGGTCGCCACGCCAGCCTGCTCCAGGAAGTACATCATCACATCAACGTCGGAGGCTAGCACGGTGCCGTCCGGGGCGGTCCGCCCGATCAGGCCCGCCACGCTGGGGAACACGTAGAACGCACCGTCGGGCGTGCGGCACTGGATGCCGTCGATGCTGTTGAGCAACGCGACCATGCGGTCTCGCCGGGCCTGGAACAGCGCCGCGGCCTCGCGTACGCATTGCTGCGGCCCATCCAGTGCGATCACGGCGGCAGCCTGGCTGATGGCGCTGGCGCAGGTCGTGCTCTGCGACAGCAACAGGTTGATGGCCTGGATCAGGTGCGACGGCCCGGCGCCGTAGCCAACGCGCCAGCCGGTGAAGGCATAGGCCTTGGACAGGCCGTTGACCACCAGGGTGCGGGGCATCAGGTCGGCGGCCACGTTCAGCGGCGACAGGTGCCTGGCCTCGCCATAGACGAAATGCTCGTAGATCTCGTCCGTCATGATCCACACGTGCGGATGCATCCGCAGCACCGCGCACAGCGCCGCCAGTTCGTCGTGGGAATACACCGCGCCGGTCGGGTTGTTGGGGGTGTTCAGCACCAGCCACCGGGTGCGGGGCGTGATGGCCCCCTCAAGCGCGGCAGCCGTGAGCTTGAAGCCATTGGCCGCATCGCAAGGTGCGATCACCGCCGTGCCGCCGTTGATGGCCACCATGTCCGGATAGGAAACCCAGAACGGCGCGGGCACGATCACCTCGTCGCCCTCGTTGAGGGTGGCGGCGAAGGCGGTAAAGATGATGTGCTTGGCCCCGCCGCCGACGACGATCTCGCCGGGCTGGTAGGCCAGTTGGTTCTCGCGCAGCAGCTTTGCGGCGATGGCCTGGCGCAAGGCCGGCGTGCCGGCGGAACCGGTGTAGCGGGTGTGGCCGCTGGTCAGCGCGTCGATGCCGGCGCGGATGATGTGCGGCGGCGTAGGAAAATCAGGTTCGCCGAGGGTGAAGTCAATGATCTCGCGGCCGGCAGCGCGCAGGGCATCGACGCGCGCCTTGGCGGCCATGCTTGGCGAGGGCTTCACGGAATCTAGACGGCGGGCAAGCAACTTGGTCAACGCAGGCTCCGGGGCTTCAATGCGGGGGATTCACTATTCGTTCAATGAGAGGGCTTACAGGCCAAACGGCGTGAGCACCTTGTCCAGCCACTTCTGTTCCAGCTTGCCGCTGGCGATCTCGGCCTTGATGGCCTCCTCGGCGGCTGCCGTCCTGCCCACGGCGGCGAGCAGGCGCTCGGCATCGGCCACGGGAAACGACACCACGCCGTCTTCATCGCCGACGATCAGGTCGCCCGGCTGGACCACCTGCCCGCCCACGGTGACCGGCACGTTCAGCGCCCCGGGGCCTTGCTTGTAGGGGCCGCGATGCGTGACGGCGCGGGCATAGCACGGAAAATCCGCGGCGCCGAATGCGGCCGTGTCGCGGATCGCGCCATCCAGCACGAAGCCGGCGCAGCCGCGCTGCTCGGCGTACAGCATGATCAGTTCGCCGACCAGCGCGTTGTCGGCGTTGCCGGCGCCGTCCACCACCAGCACGTGGCCCGGCGACATCAGCATCAGCGCCTTGTAGACCAGCAGGTTGTCACCCGGACGGGCCTTGACCGTGAAGGCCGTGCCAACCAGCTTGCGGCTGCGGTGAAAGCGTTGCAGCCCGACGATGCCGGAGAGCCGGTCCAGGTTGTCGCTGATATGCGGCGTCACAACCTGGCGGAACGCGTCCACCGTGGCGGCCGGCGCGAGTGCCGGCGCAGGATTGATCACAAAATTCGATGCGGACATGCCGTTCTCCATCCATGCAGCCCCGGGAGGAGCCGCGCTTGAGGAGAATTATCGAAGCCGGATAGAATAAGAAAAAGCGATATTTTTCTATGGAACAAGATCGCTAAAATCGATATGAATCCCGCTCGCTCCAACCGGAATGCACCATGATGACGTTCAAGCAACTCGAAGCCGTGTACTGGATCGGCCAGCTGGGTGGCTTCTCGCAAGCGGCCCGCAAGCTGCACACCACGCAGTCGGCCGTATCCAAAAGGGTGCAAGAGCTGGAGCAGCTGTTCGACACAGCGCTGTTCGACCGCAGCCAGCGCAGCGCCCGGCTTACCGAGAAGGGCGAGGAGATGTTCGTGCTGGCCAAGAAGCTGCTGGCGCAGCGCGATGCGGCGGCCGAGCAGTTCAGCCGGCCCGAGGTATTCGAGCGGCGCGTACGCATCGGAGTGACGGAGCTGACGGCGATGACGTGGCTGCCCAGGCTCGTAGACCTGATCCAGCGGCACTACCCAAAAGTGATCATCGAGCCGGACGTGGACATGAGCGTCCACCTGCGCGACAAGCTGCTGTCCGATCAGGTCGACCTGATCATCGCGCCCGACGTGTTCGAGGACGCGCGCCTGTCGCGCAAGCAGCTGGGCAAGGTGGAGAACGCGTGGATGTGCAAGCCGGGCACCGTGAGCGCCACCAAGGTCATGCGCATCCATGAACTGGCCAACCACCGGCTGCTGACCCAGGGCGACAAATCAGGAACCGGGCTGGCCTACAACCGCTGGTTCCAGTCGCTGGGCATACAGCCCACCAACACCATCATCAGCAACAGCCTGGTGGCGCTGATCGGGCTCACGGTGTCGGGGCTGGGAGTCAGCTACCTGCCCAGGCAGTGCCTGGAGCCGATGCTGAAATCGGGCATGCTGGAAATCATCCGCTCCACACCCGCCCTGCCCGATGCCACCTATGCGGCGATGTACAAGAGCGATATGCACAGCACGCTGATCTCATCGATCGTCATGCTGGCACAGGAATGCTGCGACTACACAAAGATGTTCCAGACGCAGAACCTGTAACTAGTGGCTAGCGAGCGGGAGTGTATGCATGTGTGCGATGTGTATTGCTTGTAGCCCGCTGACGCGGGGGTGTCTCTTGTGGGTGGGGTTTTGATGCTTCTAGCTGCTGATGCAGAATGGCGTGAGTGGGCGGTGTTTTAGCGTTTCTAGCTGCTGATGCAGAATAGCGTGAGTGGGCGACGGTTTAGCGCTTCTAGCTGCTGATGCAGAATGGCGTGAGTGGGCGACGGTTTAGCGCTTCTAGCTGCTGATGCAGAATGGCGTGAGTGGGCGGTGTTTTAGCGCTTCTAGCTGCTGATGCAGAATGGCGTGAGTGGGCGGTGTTT
>NZ_BAAILO010000561.1:0-211 GCF_054589115.1 Cupriavidus sp. 8B
AGCGCTCAGCACGGCGCCGAAGGTCTGACCATGACGCTCGCCATCGGAGTCGGCGAAGGCCTCGGTATAGCCTTTGTCGACACCAATTTCCCCTGTGCCGCAGGGGCGCCCTTCGGCCTTCGAAGTCGCGTAGTGGATTTCGACCGCGTCACCCTTCACGATCACACGCAGGTTGCAACCCGTGAGGTCCACGTTCTTGCCGTTGCTGTTC
>NZ_BAAILO010000562.1:0-486 GCF_054589115.1 Cupriavidus sp. 8B
GGAGGCGCGTTCTTCCATCATGCCGATTCCTTTTCCATGGTGCGCGGCGGACATCTGGACTACTGCGTACTGGGCGCGTTCCAGGTATCGGTCAATGGCGACCTGGCGAACTGGCACACCGGGCAAGCCGACGCCATTCCAGCGGTTGGCGGTGCGATGGATCTCGCGACTGGCGCGAAGGATGTCTACGTGATGATGGAGCATCTGACTAAACAGGGCGAAAGCAAGATCGTCGAACGATGCTCCTATCCCGTCACCGGGATGGGTTGCGTGAGCCGGATCTATACCGATCTGGCGGTTATCGATATCACGCCTTCGGGCCTGGAGGTCGTCGAGATCTGCTCGGACATATCGTTCGACGAACTCTGCGAATTGACGGGCGTCCAGATGCTCCGAGGGGCAGTCGGATGAACTCAACCTGCAAGCCCGGATGACGCCCTGGATTCAAACCAAGGGAACTTCGCAACGAACGTTGTCTGTTCAATT
>NZ_BAAILO010000563.1:0-209 GCF_054589115.1 Cupriavidus sp. 8B
ACGTCGGCGCCGTTGCCGCGGACGTAGGGCACCGGTCCGATGCCGCGCGCCGCCGCGAGAGTCTGGATCGCGTACTGGATCGAGAGCGCGTCATTGAGCGAGTGGAACGTGCCGTCCTCGTTGAAGCTCACTTGCGCGCCTTCGATCCAGGCGATGGTGATCGTGTCCTCGGTGTTGTCCTCGGGGGTGTAGAAGGTGTGCACCGAGCC
>NZ_BAAILO010000564.1:0-299 GCF_054589115.1 Cupriavidus sp. 8B
GCCATGACGTGTCCCCTTACTTGCTGCCGATGAAGCCGGGCACGCGGGTGCGTCCTTCAACCCAGCGCATGAGCAGCATGACCACGATATTGATCAACGCGTACATCAACGTCACCGCAATGAAGGACTCATACGGGCGCGCCGTGTAGTCCACCAGCTGGCGCCCTTGCGCGGCCAGCTCCAGCAGGCCGATGGTCGACGCGACCGCGGAGTTCTTGAAGATGTTCAGGAACTCCGAGGTCAGCGGCGGCACGATGACGCGGAACGCCATCGGCAGCAGCACGTGGCGGTAGGTCTGG
>NZ_BAAILO010000565.1:0-4022 GCF_054589115.1 Cupriavidus sp. 8B
CGCTCTACAAGGCGCGCGCGCTCCAGAAGTTCGGGGACGAGTCGCGGTGGGAGGAGATGCTCCAGCACCTGCCGTTCGGACGCGCGGCTCGGCCGGGGGAAATCGCAGATCTGGTCGTTTACCTGGCGTCCGATCGTGCCTCCTATCTGAGTGGTGTCGTGGCTGACGCCGATGGCGGAGCCCAATACAGGGACGGCTGAGCGGGGTAGTCATCGCCGGTCCCTCGTAGCGCAATCTTGAACCCGTATTCGTACCACGGGCAGTGTTGTTCCTCAGATCGCACAGGGCCAAGAGCGCGAACGGCTGAAATGGCGGAGCTTCTGCCATTGGAGTGATGAGGGTCCGAGGGCGGAAGCTGGGCGAACTCGGACGTTGGCGAGCCCTGGTGCGACCGGCCGAAACGACCCACAGCGGACGGTGGGTCAAGCGCCAGAGAATCGGCAGCGCTCAGGGCGGAGCCGCCATTCGAATGTCCGCGTAAAGCCGTGGGCCAGCGTCCGTATATGGCCGATTGTGGAGAATTGCCTTCGCCATGTTCCGATCCGACCCGGCGTGGAGCCAGGTGATTCGCTTGTCGCGGCGGTGCCTGAATTTCCAGCGGATCACCCTTTACGGCCAGACATTGCGGCATGTCTAACTGGCGCTACGACTCCAGAATCTCCAGCCCGTTCTCACCACACCATTGCCTCAGCGCTCTTTCGACAGAGTCGGCTCAAGTGCTCGATGCCGAGTCGTATCGAGCACATTGCGGATCAATCGCCTGTACCTTGATTGCCAAGGTCCTGTCGCCGTAGCATTCTCACTGACGTGAATTGAGCTACAGGAGGGCTGTCATGGCCTCTGACACTACTACCCACGACTCGGGGGTTCGTCTGATCGAAGCTGGCGCCATCCGGACCGCACAAGCGATCGGCCAGAAAGGCAGACGCGGAAGAGGCTGGTCAGTATGCCGTAAAACTCCAGGACTTGTTGATCGCCACATCATTTCGCGAGCCGACGAAAGTCGCTCTGTATGTGCCGGCAGTAATGGGCTGCGTGGGGAGCAGGAACACTACCCCTCGAAACAAGCTCGCGTCCTCGACAGCCGAAGCAACCGAGCCAGCCTTGGATTCGGCAGGCACCAGGATGCGAGCCGGTACGCGACTGCCGCCAGGCCCCGTCAGGATGAAGTTCGAGACCGTCAGCACGTCAGATGGCTTTTCAACGTTGACGCGGAACATGATCGGGGGACCGGCTCTGGCCAGATCGGGCGCTGGATTCGGGATCTCGTGGCCAGGAATGAACAAGCCGTGGACGTTGGCATTGTCGGCTGGGTAGTGGGCGCCAGTGCCGGGAGGCAGTTGTTGGCCGCCCCATTGGGCGAGGCCATAGCCGCCGGTTCCGGCTGCGGTCACCACACCAAAGTTCGTCACGCAGTAATTGTCATGCATGGCGAGGCCGATGGTCTCCTGATTGCTGGTAATCCCTTGCAAGTGGTAAACCGAGTTCGCCATCGAGGCAAGACAGCGGCCAATCTCGCCGTTGTAAGCATTCTGTCCAACCCATTGCTTGTGCCAGCCGCCCACGGTGAGTACTTGCTGGTACGGATCGGGACTGGTGAAACCAGGATTCCCGGGGATCTCCGTGTGGCTCATCACCGCGTTGAGCTTCATATACTCCAGGTGGTTCTCGGCCGCGGCGTCCAGGGCGGCGTCTTGCCGCAACGCGCCTACACCCATTGCGATGCGCAGGGAGTTGAGCGCATTGAAGAATTCGAGGCGCGGGTCGGTTCTGGAGTAAGTGGATGTGAGCGCGATCGCAGTCGAAGCAGAAGAAGACGGTTCCTTCCTGATGGTCGGTGTGCGTGGCAGGTTTGAAGCAATCGTTGGAGGGGTGGCGCCAGCGCTACCAATGCTGGCGCAGACCGCGACGAAGGTAGACATCGCGGCAATTGCGAAGAGGCTCTGTTTCACGTTTTTCCGGTTATTTTAGGTCTGTACAAGCGGGGCTAAGGATCCGCGGGTGACCCTGGCAAATCCGCTTCCAGAGGCTTAACGTGATATCGGGAAGATTGGTGCACAGGAGCATGCGCGCCTGGTGCGGCAAGCTGGGGAAGTGGGTAGGGCGCGCCGTCGGCGCCCATGCAGATGCAAGAACCTAGAGACTGTCCAGGTGCCCACGGAGAGGGATCTGAGTATTAGTGTTTGACCCTGCGATTGGGTGGCGGCACAGGAAAAACAGCTTATCGCCAGCCTGCGGGGAGAACGAAGGTCGGAGATCGACCCTTCTGAGTCATTCGACTACGCAGCGCCGAAGGGCCGAGTCGGCCGATAAGCCGCCATTGGCCGACACGGCGGCGGATGGCTCTTCCCGGCCAGTTTGCGAAGATCCTCGCTCGTGATCGAATGACCACAGCGGACACGAAGACAGCCACACGTTTCTGCGCCAACTCATGACACTGTTCGTTCGACAGACGTCTACAAGATCCCCCCAACTATCGTTGCTCAAGCCATCTGTGCTTACCTTTACTTCTAACAACTGAAAGCGCTTTTCACATTGCGGAATTCTCGCCGAGTTTCCGCAGTGTTCTGTTTCCGTTCCTCGAAAACACGTTCCACATCACGAAATTCAACGCCTATCTCATTGAAAAATAAGGATAAACCAACTCTTATGTCTTATATAAGACTTCACAGTGAGGCGCCAGAAGCGCCATACAATGATTCCACGCTGCTTGCTTCGACATCCGTAGCGGCACACGCAACCCTTTCTTCAATCGCGCTTAGGAATTTCGTATGACCCAGTATCAAGACGACATCAAGGCAGTTGCCGGTTTGAAAGAGAACCACGGCAGCGCATGGAATGCCATCAACCCCGAGTATGCTGCCCGCATGCGTGCCCAGAACAAGTTCAAGACGGGTCTGGACATCGCCAAGTACACCGCCAAGATCATGCGCGCCGACATGGCCGCCTACGATGCCGACCCGTCCAAGTACACCCAGTCGCTGGGTTGCTGGCACGGATTCATCGGCCAGCAGAAGATGATCTCGATCAAGAAGCACTTCAACAGCACCGAACGCCGCTACCTTTACCTGTCCGGCTGGATGGTGGCCGCGCTGCGCTCCGAGTTCGGCCCGCTGCCGGACCAGTCGATGCACGAAAAAACCTCCGTCAGCGCGCTGATCCGCGAGTTGTACACCTTCCTGCGCCAGGCCGACGCCCGTGAACTGGGCGGCCTGTTCCGCGAACTGGATGCTGCCCAAGGCCCTGCCAAGGCCGCCATCCAGGAAAAAATCGACAACCATGTCACCCACGTTGTGCCCATCATCGCGGACATCGACGCGGGTTTCGGCAACGCCGAAGCAACGTACCTGCTGGCCAAGCAATTCATCGAAGCCGGCGCATGCTGCATCCAGATCGAAAACCAGGTGTCCGACGAGAAGCAGTGCGGCCACCAGGACGGCAAGGTCACCGTGCCGCACGAGGACTTTCTGGCCAAGATCCGCGCCATCCGCTACGCCTTCCTGGAACTGGGCGTGGACGACGGCATCATCGTGGCCCGTACCGACTCGCTGGGCGCTGGCCTGACCAAGCAGATCGCGGTGACCAACACGCCGGGTGACCTGGGCGACCAATACAATTCCTTCCTCGATTGCGAGGAATTGTCGGCCGACGCACTGGGCAATGGCGATGTCATCATCAAGCGCGACGGCAAGCTGCTGCGCCCTAAGCGCCTGCCTAGCAACCTGTTCCAGTTCCGCGCCGGTACGGGCGAAGCGCGCTGCGTACTGGATTGCGTCACCGCACTGCAAAACGGCGCTGACCTGCTGTGGATCGAGACCGAAAAGCCGCATATCGCCCAGATCGGCGGCATGGTCAGCGAGATTCGCAAAGTCATCCCGAACGCCAAGCTGGTGTACAACAACAGCCCGTCGTTCAACTGGACCCTTAATTTCCGCCAGCAGGTGTATGACGCGATGAAGGCCGCGGGCAAGGATGTGTCGGCATACGAGCGCACCCAGCTGATGAGCGTGGAATACGATCAG
>NZ_BAAILO010000566.1:0-5478 GCF_054589115.1 Cupriavidus sp. 8B
CGCCAACACGCCCGAGCTGCAGCAGCGCTGCCTGAAGATCTGCGAGATCGGCGCCCAGATGCGCCTGCTCTACACCACCGCGCTGTATCACGACTACGTCGCGCAGGAGATCCCCCTGCCTGAGCTGGACATGGCTGCCTGACGCAGCCGCCAGATCCCGCGATTACGCGCGGCCGGTGCGCATCCGCCCGGCCGCCCCTGACAGACCGCTTGCGGAAACGTTGTATGCCTAAAGTCGTATTTCACAAGAATGGCCAGACCTTCGAGGATGAGGTCAAGCCCAGCACCAACCTGGTGGTGCGCGCCGGGATCAAGCAGTTTCCGTATCCGAACCTGCGCTACGAGTGCGGCATGGGCAAGTGCTCCAAGTGCGCGTGCCGCGTGATCGCCGGCGCCGAGCACCTGCCGCCGCCGAACTGGAAGGAAAAGAAGCAGCTTGGAGAGCGGCTGGAACAGGGCTATCGCCTGACCTGCCAGATCTGGCTGGAGCATGACATCGAGCTGATCCAGGACGAGTTGCCGGTAGAGAGCGCGGCCGCCGCCAGCGGCGCGACGAATGCCCTGCAAGCCAGCGCCCCGGGCAACGCGCAGTAATCCATCAGCATCCACCAAGCGCAGTCATGTACGTAATACTCAGCAGCAAGCCGGGGCAGTTTCGCACCGAACTGGTAGAGGGGCTGGTGGCCGTCGAGGCTTACGACTATCTCTTCTACGGCCGCAGGACGGCGCACTTCGTCATCGCCGAGCTGGCGCACCCGGTGAAGGTAAAGGTAGTGGAGGAGTTCAGCGAAGAGGTCGATGCCGCGAGCCGCCCTGCCCCCACCGTCAACTACGTGCCCTCCAAGTTCCTCGAGCAGTTCGACACGCTGCAGGGCGCACGCGACGAGCTCACGCGGTTGGCCACCTTCGGCAGCATGGACATCACGCTGGTCAAGCGTGAATGACATGCGCGTGGCCGACTGAATCCACCGTGTATGACCGGCACAGCGCCGGACAGCCCCCTCATGCCATCGGACCGTTTCCATGATTGAAATCACCTTTGTCAGCAACGACGGCAAGATCGTCAGCGCCCCCGAAAACAGCAACCTGCTGCGCGTTTCCCTGCGCGAGAAAGGCGGCATCCCCTTCAAGTGCGGCGGTGGCCTGTGCGGCACCTGCAAGTGCAAGATCGAGCGCGGGCTCGAGTTCACCGACGCCATCAAGCCGAAAGAGCGCAAGCACCTGTCGGAGGCACAATTTGGCGAGGGCTACCGCATGGCCTGCCAGACCTTCGTCAACGGCGACATCGCCGTGTCCTGGGAAGCCCAGGCGAGCCCGGCCAAGGCCGCCGTTCCGGTCACCGGGTCCGTCGCCGAATAGGTCCGCGCCCCCTACGGGAACTGCAGCGCACTTGCGCGCCGCGCTGCCACGCCAATGATTGCGGCGGCAGCGCCAGGCCAGATACGATGCCGTTTCGGCGCAGACCGGCAGCCCCCGTCCAGCCACGCCGGCACAGGAGACAAGCCCCCATATGGAATCACATATCGCTATCGGCGCAGCCCACTGGGTCTACCTCGCCGGCGTCATCGCCATCGTGCTCACGATGGTATTTCGCGCCAATGTGGTCGTGCCCGCGATCCTCGCGACCTTTCTCGTCACATTGGCCTGGACCCATAGCCCGGTCAGCGCGCTGGCCAGCATCTTCAACGCCAGCTTTGTGGCCGCGCGCGAGCTGTTCAATATCTTCCTGGTGATCGCGCTGATGACGGCGCTGCTCAACGCGCTCAAGTCGCTGCGCTCCGACGTGCGCATGGTGGAGCCCTTTCGCGCCGTGATGAAGAACGGCCATGCCGCCTACTTCATGCTGGCCGCCATCACCTACACCATCTCGCTGTTCTTCTGGCCGACGCCGGCCATTCCGCTGGTGTCCGCCATCCTGCTGCCGGCGGCCATCGCCGCCGGGCTGCCGCCGCTGGCGGGCGCCATGGCGATTGCCATCGCGGGCCAGGGCACGGCGCTGTCGTCGGACTATGTGATCGGGGTGGCGCCAGGCATCAGCGCCAAGGCCGCCGGGGCTGCCGTCAGTGCCGCCATGGTGGCGGACCGCGCGCTGGTGCTGTCGCTGATCACGGGCGGCATCGCGCTGACCATGGCGTACTTCTCCATCCGCGCCCAGATCCGTCCCGCCCATGCCAGCCACCTGGACCGCTGGCAAGGCCGCGCGCCCGACGCAATCCTGGCCAGCGTCGAAGCCGCGGGCAGCTTCGACAAAGCCGAGCTGGCGCGCGGCACCGCGCACCACGAGCCGCTGGGCACCGCTGCCAATATCGCCCGCAGCCTGTCGATGGTGGAGTTGCGCCAGATCAAGTGGTCCAAGGCCTTCGCCGTGCTGACGCCGCTGGCTTTTGCCGCGGTGATTGCCCTGATGGTCGTGCCCAAGCTTGGCCTGGGCATGGCCGAACTCAAGGGCGGCGAGGCGGCCGCCATGGTGGGCGGCATGGCGGCCCTGCTGATGATCTTGTGCACGCTGGCGGCCGAAGGCCCGCGCAAGATGCTGGATGTCAGCGCGGAACACATCACCGACGGCTTTGTCTTCGCCTTCAAGGCGATGGGCTCGGTGCTGCCGATCGCGGGCTTCTTCTTCATCGGCGCGGGCGACACAGCCGGCGCGATCCTGCACCTTGGCGCCGGCCATGCGCCCAGCCTGCTGTTCGAGCTGATCCAGGGCGCCGAGCAGTGGATCCCCAACAACCATGTGCTGGTGGCCTTTGGCGTGCTGCTGGTCGGCATGATCACCGGCATCGACGGCTCCGGCTTTGCCGGCCTGCCGCTCACCGGCACGCTAGCCGGCGCGCTGGGCCCGACGGTTGGCATCGACGCCGCCACGCTGTGCGCGGTGGGCCAGATGGGCGCGGTCTGGACCGGCGGCGGCACGCTGATTGCGTGGTCCTCGCTGGTGGCCATCACCGGCTTTGCGCGCGTGCCGGTGCTCGACGCGGTGCGGGCGCTGCTGGTGCCCGTGCTGGCCGGACTGGCGGTATCGACGATGTGCGCGGTGGTGCTGTGGCGCTGAGTTGCCGCTCACGCACGCCATGGCTTCAAACCCGATTGCTTTGATTCTCCTGGAGCGCTACGCATGACAACTCCTGCTTCCGCCAGCCCCGCCGCCACCTCCGCCACCGCTGGCGAAGGCGTGCGCGCGCCGCACTGCATGGTCGCCACCGGCCACCCGCTCGCCGCCGAGGCCGCGCTGCAGGTGCTGCGCGAAGGCGGCAGCGCCATCGACGCGGCGCTCGCGGCCGATGCCATCCTGGGCGTGGTGGAGCCGATGGCAACGGGCATCGGCGGCGACATGCTGGCCATGATCGTCGAGCCCGACGGCCACGCGCTCAGCTACAACGGCACGGGGCGCGCGCCCGCCGCGTTTCCCATGCACGCGCTGGCGGACCTGCCCAGGCAGCGCATCCCCGAGCGCCACGCACTCTCGCTGACCACGCCCGGCGCGGTACGCGGCTGGGAGGACCTGCACCGCCGCTACGGCCGGCTGGAATGGCGGCGCCTGTTCGCGCCCGCCATTGCGCTGGCGCGCGACGGCTTTGCGGTAGCGGCGGTAGCCGCGCGGGAATGGGCGCTGTTCGACCGCGTGCTGCACCAGGACCCGGTCTGCGCCGCGCTCTATCGCGCTGGCCGTCCACCAGCGGCCGGCGAGACCTTCAGCAACCCTGAGCTGGCCGCCACGCTGTCCGCCATCGCCGCCGAGGGGGCCGATGCCTACTACCTCGGCAAGCCCGCCCACGCCGCCGAAACGGCCAGCCGCAACGCCGGCGGCGCGCTGGCTGCGGCGGACTTCGCCGCGCACCGGGGCGATTTCTGCACGCCGGTCTCCACGAACTTTTGCGGCCTGACCGTGCTGGAGTGTCCGCCCAATACGCACGGCGTCGCCATCCTGCACGCGCTGGATGAACTCGGCGAGCTGGATCCGGACATGCTGGGTGAAGACGATCCCGCGGCCGTGCTGCGCACGGTGCAGGCCATGGGCCGCGCCATGCAGTACGCCAAGGAAACCGTGGCGGACCCGGCCGGCAACACGGTATGCACCGTGGTGGTGGACCGCAACGGGCTGGCAGTCACGCTGATGACCAGCATCTTCAAGCGCTTCGGCTCGGGCATCGCCGTGCCCGGCTGCGGCTTTGTGCTGCAGAACCGCGGCTTCGGCTTTGCCGGGCCTGGACACATCAACGGCCCCGCCCCCGGCAAACGCCCCTACCACACGGTGGTGCCCGGCGCCGCGCTGCGCCATGGCCGCTTCCACGCGGGCTTCGGCGTGGTCGGCGGCCTGATGCAACCGCAAGGCCAGTTGCAGTTGCTGGTGCGGCTGGCCGCCTGGCAGCAACCGCTGCAAGCCGCGCTCGACGCGCCACGCTGGCGGCTGGAATCCGACACCGCGCTCGCGATCGAAGCCGGCATGCCGCAGGCCATCGTGCAGGCCCTGCGCGACGCGGGCTACGGCGATCCCGCCGGCCTTGGCGAGCTCGGCGGCCGCAGCGATTTCGGCGGCGCGCAGATCGTCATGCGCGATGCCTCCGGCGACCTGCTCGGTGCCTCGGACAAGCGCAAGGACGGCATCGCGCTGGGCGAGTAGTCCCTGCAAGACATCCCCAAACATCCAAACCCAACCCGCTGGAGCCCCACCGGTGACCCTGAAGATCTACGGCATCCCTGCCTCGCGCGCCATCCGCCCCATCTGGGCGGCAGAAGAGCTCGGCCTGCCTTACGAGAACATTGCGCTGCACTACGCCTCGGAAGCGGTCAAGGCGCCCGCCTACCTGGCGATCAATCCTAACGGCACGGTGCCCGCCATCGACGATGACGGCCTGCTCATCTACGAATCGCTCGCCATCACCCTGCATCTGGCGCGCAAGCACGCGGGACTAGGCCTGTGGAACGGCACCGCGGAGCAGGATGCCCATATCCTGCAATGGACGCTGTGGGCCGCCACCATGGTGGAGCCACTCACCACCCAATGTGCGCAGCACACCCGCCTGCTGCCGGCCGAGCAGCGCAACCCGGCGCTGGCCGAGGGCGCGCTGGCGGCGCTGCGCAGGCCGCTGGGCGTGCTGGATGCGCACTGCGCGCGGCATCCCTACCTGCTGGGCGAGGTCTTCACGGTAGCGGACCTGAACGTCGCGTCGGTGTTGCACCGGCTGGCGGATCTTGACGCGGCGGGCTTCACCAGCCTGGGCGAATGGCATCAGCGCTGCGTGACGCGGCCGGCGGCGCTGCGGGCGTTTGCGATGCGGCAGAAGGCGGCCTAGCGAGCGGGTGACCGCGGGCTCCCCTCAGGGGGGCGCTAGGAGCCACTTGAAGCGAAGCCTTCGGTTGTTTCCAGCACGACAGCGTAACGAGCGCCCGCCCTCTCCCCCGGCCCCTCTCCCACTGCGTGGGAGAGGGGAGCAAACCAGCGGCAAAGTCAAAGCACCACTCGGTGTAGCCGTGATT
>NZ_BAAILO010000567.1:0-279 GCF_054589115.1 Cupriavidus sp. 8B
CCGGGCGCGATCCTGGGCGCGGTGCTGCAGGCTGCCAGCGGCCGCATCAAGCACGACAAGCGCCAGGTTCGCCAGGCCTGGATGCGCGATCTGGCCACAGCCGAAGAAGTGGCAACGGCCAAGCTGATGCCACTGTTCAAGTCCGACAGCACGCCAATTCACCCGTACCGGGTCGCTTATGAGATCAACGAATTCCTCGCCGACGACACCATCTATATCGGCGACGGCGGCGACGTGGTGACGATCTCGGCGCAGGCAGTGCGACCGCGTCGTCCGGGC
>NZ_BAAILO010000568.1:0-466 GCF_054589115.1 Cupriavidus sp. 8B
GAAGATGCCCCGCTCTTCCGGGCAATAGCCGATGCCGCAGTGCGCGATCTTGTGCGTCGGCATGCCGATGGTCTCGGTGCCGTTGACGCGGATCGAGCCCTTGCGCTGGCCGGTAAGGCCCATGATGGCGCGCAGCGTGGTGGTGCGCCCGGCGCCGTTGCGGCCCAGCAGCGTCACCACCTCGCCGGGATTCACGGTCAGGTCCACGCCATGCAGGATGTGCGATTCGCCGTACCAGGCGTGCAGGTCCTTGATGTCTAGTGCGGGCGTTGTGCTCATCCTGGCTCCTCAGTGCGCGCCCTGCAATTCAGTTTCGACGGTGCCCATGTAGGCCTCCATCACGCGCGGGTCTTTCGATACCTCGGCGTACGGCCCCTCGGCCAGGATCGCGCCGCGCTGCAATACCGTGATCTTGTCGGCAATCGACGAGACCACGTTCATGTTGTGCTCGACCATCAGGATGGTG
>NZ_BAAILO010000568.1:724-1515 GCF_054589115.1 Cupriavidus sp. 8B
TAGGAAGTGCCAAGTTGCCGCTGCAGCCCGATGCGCACGTTCTCCAGCACCGTCAGGTGAGGGAACACAGCAGAGATCTGGAACGACCGGATCACGCCGCGCCGGGCGATCTGCGCCGGTTTCTCGCGCGTGATGTCGATGCCGTTGAACAGGATCGTGCCCGTGGTCGGCTCGAGGAACTTGGTCAGCAGGTTGAAGCAGGTGGTCTTGCCGGCGCCGTTGGGGCCGATCAAGGCATGGATGGCACCGCGCCGCACCTTGAGGTTGACGTCGCTTACCGCGGTGAACCCCTTGAACTCCTTGGTGAGGTTCCGCGTTTCCAGGATCGTTTCTTGCTGATTCATGATCTCCTGCCCGCCCTCTTGCTGCGGCGCCGGCTTCTGGTCGGCACCGCCAAATGGTCAGAACTGTGGTGCCGGTCGCACCACCACCGCACAGGTCGCGCCAATCCAGTCGCGCTCCCGTGACTGTTGCGGCTTTCGCGCCGCTTGCATTGATTTGCTGCCTTTATTGCTGCCTGGATGTCCGCCGTGCCGCGCCCTCCCCGGAACGCGCGACGCGCCCTTGGGGGGGCGCGCCAATGTGAGCAGTGCTGCACGGCATCTCGGCGTCTATTGTGTGCGTCTGCTGCGTCGCAAAACATCCGGGTTTGCACTGATTATGAAACATGAACCAGATGTCAGGTCTGTGTCGCAGCTGTTCCATAAAATCTGCTCAAAGTTGAGCATTGGATTTATCCGCACTTCGTTGACGCGGCTTGCGCCGCCCAACTGAAGCCCCTTGACGCTCAG
>NZ_BAAILO010000569.1:0-221 GCF_054589115.1 Cupriavidus sp. 8B
GAAGTGTCGCACGGCGGTAAAGCCGCTGCCGTCGGCGCGCATGCAGAAAGGGATTTTTCGTTCGTTGAGCACGGCCACCAGCCAGCGGGCGGGGTAACCGCGGTCGAGCAAGAGTAAGTCGTCGGATTGCAGGCGGTCCAGATGCTCGAACAGGATCTGGCGTTCGTTCTCGTGCACGCTGTGCAGTGAAGCAGCGAGCATGATCTCGGCCCCGGGGAGGT
>NZ_BAAILO010000570.1:0-624 GCF_054589115.1 Cupriavidus sp. 8B
CCTTCTCTCAGCCATTCATCCATGCCCCGCTTAGTCGGGGCTTTTCTATTATTCGGAGGGCATCATGTCTCATTGGTATGAGCCGTTGCGCACGCTCGTTAGCCTGGGGTCCCAGGCCGACAAGATCGCAAACATGGGCGAGCTTCACGCTGCCCGCCAGCGGCATCTCTCGCAGTTCTTTACTCCCGACGCGATCGCACACTTGATGTGGGGCGTCATCGCGGACTGGAACCCTGGCCGCAAGGTATCGATCCTCGACAACTCGGTCGGCTCGGCCCGGCTGCTTCAGTTCGCTGACCCGGCGCGGCATCGCATCTTCGGCGTCGACGTGCATGGTCCAACGATTGAGGCGGTCCAGAGCGCTATCGAGGCCGCGGGGTTCGAGGGCGAGTTCCGACAAGCCGGGATGGAGGAGATCCAGCCCGCACGGTTCGATGTGTGCCTGCTGAACCCGCCATTCTCCATTCATCTGGAGTCGCCGCATCTCAAGCCTTACGGCATGACCGGCTGGGGACGCTTCGGCCCCAATACGAGCGCTCTTAGCCACGAATATGCGCTGGAGCAAGCACTCGACGCCGCGCAAGTGGTTGTGGCACTGCTTCCGCTCACGTTCGTTCAGAAATT
>NZ_BAAILO010000571.1:0-885 GCF_054589115.1 Cupriavidus sp. 8B
AAGCCGGTCGCGTTCTACAGCGACAAGGCGGGCATCTTCCGGGTCAATCAGCCGAATGCCACCGGGGGTGACGGCTACACGCAGTTTGGGCGCGCGTTGTTCGAGCTGAACATCGACATCCTTTGCGCCAACACCAGCCAGGCCAAGGGCCGCGTGGAACGGATGAATAGCACGCTGCAGGACCGTCTGGTCAAGGAACTGCGGCTGCGTGGTATCTCGTCTCAGGCGGACGCCAACGCCTTCGTACCAGCCTTCTTGGTCGACTTCAATGGGCGCTTTGCCAAGCCGCCCAGAAGCGACTTTGATGCGCATCGCACAGTGCGAGCCGATGAGGACCTGGAGCGCATCTTTACCTGGCGCAAGTGGCGTAAGGTGTCGCAGAGCCTGACGCTGCAGTATGACAAGCGGTTGTACTTACTGGCAGACCGGCCCGAGCATCGCCGCCTGATTCATCGCTATATCGAGGTCGCGGAGTATCCGGACGGCAGGATCGAGCTCTGGGCCGATGGCGCTACCCTGCCCTACACCACCTATGACCGGCTGTCAGAGATCGACCAAGGCGCGATCGTCGAGAACAAGCGTCTCGGTCACGTACTGCGCGTGGCGCAGGAGATGCAGGCCAAGCGAGATAGCCGACGCAGCGCCGGCGCCCCCGCCAGGACCAATTCAGGCACGCCGCCGCGGCCTCACAAGGCCGCCCCGGGCAAGAAACCTCAGCGACAGCTCAACGCCACCGACTTGCATGCTGTGCTCGAAACAGCTTTCAAAGCACCACTGCCTTACGGGAAACCCTAAAGAAACAAGCCAAGAAACCCCAAAACCACGCGCTCTGAATCGGACATTTCAACTTGGCCAAACACCGGACGTCTCAATTTAGCCTGGACA
>NZ_BAAILO010000572.1:0-450 GCF_054589115.1 Cupriavidus sp. 8B
CTCCGAGGGGCAGTCGGATGAACTCAACCTGCAAGCCCGGATGACGCCCTGGATTCAAACCAAGGGAACTTCGCAACGAACGTTGTCTGTTCAATTCGACAACGCCTGAACCAAATACATGGAGCAAGTATGAGCGAACCTATCGTGATGCGTGAGATTAACGAACGCGTGACCGTGTTGACGATGAATTTTCGTCCGCACAACCTCATGGGCCCAACG
The DNA here is from genome assembly GCF_054589115.1 of Cupriavidus sp. 8B. Taxonomy (NCBI): domain Bacteria; kingdom Pseudomonadati; phylum Pseudomonadota; class Betaproteobacteria; order Burkholderiales; family Burkholderiaceae; genus Cupriavidus; species Cupriavidus sp. 8B. The sequence continues at coordinate 220 of NZ_BAAILO010000572.1, forward strand.
ATGTACCGCGCGCTGCTCGAAGAATTCGACGCGGCGGTCAAGCGCGGTTCCCGCGCAATCCTGTTGCGCAGCGGATTGCGGCATTTCTCGGCAGGCGCCGAGGTGTCGCTGTTCCCGGATCGCATTGCGCGACAGGGCAAAGGGCTGGTCGATCCGCTCGAAGTGCTACGCGCGTTCGAGACGCTGCCAGTTCCGATCGTCGCAGCCGTCAATGGCACCTGCCTCGGTGGC
>NZ_BAAILO010000573.1:0-230 GCF_054589115.1 Cupriavidus sp. 8B
TCGTAGCTGCGCTTGTTGGTATTGACCGACAGCGTGTTGACCAGACCGGGCCCGTTCGGCTTTACATACAGGTGGTTCGCGCCGTCCGTGTCAAAGCTCCAGCGGATGTTCTCGCCCCAGGCCGGATCGCCCACGATCTGCTCGTCGGGACCGAACTCGATCGTCGTCGTCTTCAACGGGGCGGTGAGCACGCGGAAGATCTGATCCGCGCTGTAGGGAAACACCACCAG
>NZ_BAAILO010000574.1:0-225 GCF_054589115.1 Cupriavidus sp. 8B
CCCAGCGCCAAGGTACCAACCTATCTGCCACCTACTGTGGAGCCAGTTTCCTGAAGGGCGACGTAGCCCGGCACACGAGCAACCCGCGACCTAGCTAGGCAACGGATTTCATCCGACTTGCGGCCTTAGATAGCGGCAGGCTCATTGGGCGGACCTCTGTAATGCGGTAACCAACCCGCGGATATCAGATGCTATGAAGCGAGGCCCTCGACAAGCTGAGGCCTA
>NZ_BAAILO010000575.1:0-520 GCF_054589115.1 Cupriavidus sp. 8B
CCTGCTGGTGGGCCTGGGTCCGGTCGGCGCAACCGCGGCCAACCTGCTGGGACGCTACGGCGTCCGTACCCTGGCCATCGACAAGGCCGCGGATATATTCACCGCGCCCCGAGCCATCGCGCTCGATAACGAAGCGCTGCGCATACTGCAGATGGCAGGGCTCGAGGACGGCGCGTTCGATACGCTGGCCATTGCCAAGGTGCAGATGCATTCGCCGTTGTTCGGCAGATACGCGCGTGCAAACACAGCGGGCACCAAGGACTGCCACCCGCAACTGGTCACGTTCTATCAGCCAGATCTCGAACGCGCCTTGCGCGCCCGCTTAAGCCGCTACCCCTGCGTGAGCATCGCTCTCGGCGCCGATCTCACCGGTTTCGACGACGACGGCGAAGCGGTGCGGTGCACCGTGTGCCTTCCCGGCGGAGACACGGCCACCGTGCGCGCGCGCTATATCGTGGGCGCGGACGGCGCCAATTCTCTCGTGCGGCGCCACGCCGGCCTTGCCTTCGCCGGGAAGACC
>NZ_BAAILO010000576.1:0-304 GCF_054589115.1 Cupriavidus sp. 8B
TACCTTTCGGGTGGATCCTGACTGCGGCAGATATCAGATTCTCGAAGCTGAAACCAAAGCGCTGCAGAACCATGAATGCCATGAAAGCAGCGCCGACCAAAAGGAGCGCCGCCTTGACGATCTGGATCCAGGTGGTAGCGAGCATGCCGCCAAAGAACACGTAGAGCACCATGAGGACACCGATCAGCACTACGGACCAAACATAGCCAATGCCAAATAGAAGTTCGATCAGCTTTCCAGCCCCCACCATTTGGGATACGAGATACAGCAGAACAATCACGAGCGAGCTGATAGTCGAGAACGT
>NZ_BAAILO010000577.1:0-1146 GCF_054589115.1 Cupriavidus sp. 8B
CCGGCAGCTTGCAGGGAAGGGATTCGAGTGCATGGTGTGCGCGCCGTCGCTGATCCCGAAGAAACCCGGCGAGCGCGTCAAGACCGATCGGCGCGACGCGGTCAAGCTCGTGCGATCGCTGCGCGCCGGCGACCTCTCGGCGGTGTACGTACCCAGTGTGGAGGACGAAGCGTTCCGGGATCTGTCACGCGCCTGGGTCAACGCCAAGGACGATCTGAAGCGCGCCCGGCAACGGCTGAAGGCCTTTCTGCTTTCACATGGGGTGCGCTACAGCGGCAGAGCCGACTGGGGACCGGCGCACCGGCGCTGGATCAGTACCTTTGCGTTCGACACCGTGTGGCAGCAACTTGCCTTTGACGAATATCGACGTGCCATCGAGGATCGGCTCGCGCAATGCAGCCGTCTCGAAGCGGCCTTGCGCGAAGCCGTGGTCAACTGGCGCTTCTATCCGGCCGTACTGGGCTTGCAGGCCATGCGCGGCCTGCAGTTCACCACGGCGATAGGCATGCTCGCCGAATTGGGCGATCTCTCGCGCTTTGTGCATCCGCGCCAACTGATGGCCTGGCTCGGGGTGACGCCCGCCGAACACTCATCGGGGGAAAAACGGCGCCAAGGCAGCATCACCAAGAACGGCAATAGCTATGCAAGAAAGCTGCTAATCGAAGCCGCCTGGAGTTACCGGCACCCGGCACGTGTGAGCCCCGAGATTCAGCGACGGCACGAAGGCATCCCGAATGCCATCGTTGACCGGTCCTGGGACGCCCAGGTTCGACTGTGCCGGCGCTATCGGAGACTTGCCACGCGCAGCAAGAACCCGAACATTGCGGTGGTTGCGGTGGCCCGCGAACTGAGCGGGTTCATCTGGGACATCAGCCGGCTCGCCATGTCGCTTGCCATACCGAACGCGGCGCAGACCACGTAACCCAACGCCAAGGTACCAACCTATCTGCCACCTACTGTGGAGCCAGTTTCCTGAAGGGCGACGTAGCCCGGCACACGAGCAACCCGCGACCAAGCTAGGCAACGGATTTCATCCGACTTGGGGCTTTAATAGCGGCAGGCTCATTGGGCGGACCTCTGTAATGCGGTAACCAACCCGCGGATATCAGATGCTATGAAGCGAGGCCCTCGACAAGCTGAGGCCTA
>NZ_BAAILO010000578.1:0-273 GCF_054589115.1 Cupriavidus sp. 8B
CCAGTTGACCACGGCTTCGCGCAAGGCCGCTTCGAGACGGCTGCATTGCGCGAGCCGATCCTCGATGGCACGTCGATATTCGTCAAAGGCAAGTTGCTGCCACACGGTGTCGAACGCAAAGGTACTGATCCAGCGCCGGTGCGCCGGTCCCCAGTCGGCTCTGCCGCTGTAGCGCACCCCATGTGAAAGCAGAAAGGCCTTCAGCCGTTGCCGGGCGCGCTTCAGATCGTCCTTGGCGTTGACCCAGGCGCGTGACAGATCCCGGAACGCTTC
>NZ_BAAILO010000579.1:0-240 GCF_054589115.1 Cupriavidus sp. 8B
TGCTGGCCTACCTCAATGAGATTCCCACAGCGAAGGACCGTGTCTTCGTGGTGAAGATGTTGGCCGAGAGAGCGCTTGAGGCGGGCATCGGCCTGCCTGCCCCTGAGCTCGCCGTATCACCGCGACCGGCGGAACCAACGACGGCCCGACTGAAGACGGCACCAAAGACGACATCGAAAAAGGTGACACCCAAGACTTCTCCGAAGAAGCTAACATCCCGAGTTGCAACCACCCGCACGG
>NZ_BAAILO010000580.1:0-242 GCF_054589115.1 Cupriavidus sp. 8B
TTCAACCAGCACCGGGCAGATCCCATGCCGCAGCGACGGCGCCATGTCCAACTCGTCGTAGAGCGTCTTGATGAAGATGGGGAGCTCGTCCACCGTACCGATCTCTTCCGCCGGCGCAGCGATTGCGGTGGCGCCAGTATTCGGCGGCCTCGAGGGCGCAAGCGCGGCAAAGGCCGGCGCCGCGCCGGTGAGAACCGTCACGCCCCCTACTCCGGCAACATTGGCGTCCGCGCGGTCGCGCC
>NZ_BAAILO010000581.1:0-775 GCF_054589115.1 Cupriavidus sp. 8B
GCGCACGCTCGACGGTGCGAATCGGGATGAAGATCCTTTTATCGCAGCCAAGCGCCAGATCAAGCGGATGAACCCGCATTTTGTGATGGTGGGCGAACTCCGCGATCACGAATCGGCCGGCCTGTTTCGGGACGTGGCCGGCGCGGGGCTGCGCGCGCTGACGACTGTCCACGCGCCGAGTGCGCTGACGGCGGCGGACCGGCTCTCGGACGGTGAACTGCGCATTCCACGCAGCGTCCTCGCCACGCCCGGCTTCATCAATCTCTACGTCTATCAGGCATTGATGCCGAAGACCTGCAGTTGTGGCCTCCGGCATACGGCGATGAAGGAAGCCCTGGGCGCGAGAAAGCTGCAGCAGATTGAGCGCCTCTTCCGTTTCGATATCGAAGGCATCCGGTTGCGGAACCCGCATGGGTGCGAGCTTTGCCAGCGTCCCAATCTGCCGGAGCTGAACGGCGCCCGCGGCCGGACCGTGGTGGCCGAGATGTTCGAGCCCGACGAGCAGGACCTGGCCTATATCCGCGACGCCAAGAACATCGAGTTGGCGGCATACCAGCGCAGCAAGCGCCAGGTCGGCTTCGACGTGCCGGACAGCACCGGGAAAACCGTGTTCGAGGTCGCCATGTACAAGGTCTTTGCCGGCGTGGTGGACCCGCGTGAGGCGGAGCGCCTGTGCTCGCTCGACGCCTACGAAGCCAGACTTGCCCGCCAGCGTGCGCGCGGCGAAAAGCACTGAGAGGAACGGGATGTTCAACAAACTAGCACAGTGGCTGGT
>NZ_BAAILO010000582.1:0-356 GCF_054589115.1 Cupriavidus sp. 8B
TATCGTCCAACCGTGGTCTCCATGGCCCAGTGCGCAAATAAGCCTGGCTGCCGAGACTTGACGTCTTTCAGCCATGCCGCTGCAGGCACCTTCCGACCGCTGAGGTGTTTGTATTTCCTTTGGGCCCAGCGGACCAGCGCGGCATCGACCGCAAGCAGCACCTGTCCCAGCGCAGACCGATAAAATCGACCGTAGTACTGAATCCAACCCAGTAAAGTCGGACGGGTTCGGTCCGCCAACTCAGTCAGACTCAGGTCATAGCGGTGCAACACACTGCGGCGACGCAGCTCCTGCCGCATCGCCTTCGCAGCCTTGTTGCTGACCGCAGGCAAGAAGCCGACCGACAACTTGCCCAC
>NZ_BAAILO010000583.1:0-548 GCF_054589115.1 Cupriavidus sp. 8B
GTGTCGTAGACGTCGTTCGTGACGGTGGCGCGGAATTCGCCGGGCTTGTCCGAATTGAGGCCGCCGACGAAGGTAGCAGGAATCACGAATCCCTGGCTCACCGTGCACGGCGCGAGCTTGCCGGCGAACCCGGTGCGGGTGAAGGTGGTGGCCGCCGCCCCGCGCAGGAACTGCTTGTCGCTCGACACGGGCGCGGTATCGCCGCCGCCCGGTGTGCCCGCGCCGATGCCGCCCACGCCGCCCAGAGCATCCATGCCGGCCGCGGCGACCTGCTGCTGGCTGCGCATCTGGGCCGGATCGACAACACCCGCAAGATCAGGCTGGCGCTTGCCAGCGTCCCGGCGCATGCGGCCGCCGTCCTGCTTGAAGATCGGCGAGGACATGACGGTATCCGTGTCATTCGCCTTGGCGAGCTCACCGGTGGCCGGCGTCGCGGGCGGCTGCACGAAGTCCTTTGCCGTCATGACCGGGGCCTTGCTTGCCGGCTCGGCCTTGGTGGCCGATGCCGCCTGCAGTGCCGCCAGCCTGCGCGCTTCCTCCTGCTGCTG
>NZ_BAAILO010000584.1:0-224 GCF_054589115.1 Cupriavidus sp. 8B
GGTGTACCTGAACCCGGAGCGAGCGCAGCAAAACGCAGAGAATTACAAGCAAGCAGCGTAACGGCTGAGGCGACAACTACCTTGACACACGCCGCGGGCGAGTAAAGAAAAGTGACATCTCACACGTTCTAAACATAGCGACATAAATATTGCAGCATGTATGATTGCATGGTTACTCTTTTGGGGATGCAGCCATGCGTAAGCTCGAGATTGCAGACGCGCAG
>NZ_BAAILO010000585.1:0-7162 GCF_054589115.1 Cupriavidus sp. 8B
TCTGTATTTTTGCGTCCCGGAGATAAAGGGCCTCGGCCTGATCGAGTTGCCCACCACCTCCATCTATGTGCTGCAGAAGGCGTACGCCGCAATGCAAACGGTGGCGATGGCGCGTGGCGGCCGGCTCGCAGGCATGCACTTCTGGCTCTCGAAGAAGGCGGTCGACATTACCCGCATCGGTGAGGATGGCCTGCCGATTCGGCAGGAGCAGATGCTCACCATGCTGGATGCGGAGATCGATCTGGGCGCGCTGCTGGATAGCGCGGATCAGATGGCACCGGCACTGGACGCGGCAAGCAAGTCGGTCGCGTTGCTAGAAGGCGCAATGCCCGCAGGTGATGGGCCTTCCATGGCGCCGCTCGTCGACATCTCTGGCGCAATGCCACTGGAGCGTGAACGGGCTGCGACGCCCGCGTCGACACCGGTCGCTTCGCCGATGCCCGCACCGATGCCGACCGCGGCCGATCCCGAGGACCGAGAGAGCATCCTCGCCGACCTCGCCGCCCGCCTTGGTATGTCGGTAGGGCAGGAGCGCATGGATCTGCTGACCTTTGCCCGGATCGAGTACGGTCAGGGCTGGACGAAGCGGCCTAAGGACGTTGACAGCATGATTGGCGAGATGCAAACCGCGCTGGCCAACCCGCTGGCCTTCCGTGAGCAGGTGCGCTCCCGCGTCCTCGAAGCCACACAGCCTGTCTGACGATGGAATAGGTGAACGGCGTGCAATGCGTCGTTCACCTCATCTTCCACTTCTGCCCCATTTCTTTTCACCTGTGGCCCAGCCGGGCCACGTTCTTTTGCCCGCGCGCCAAATCGGCGCACCATTTCCTTTGGAGAATCACATCATGCTCAACGCGAGTGAGAGCCTGCTGTTGGCTCACTTTTCTGATTTGCATTACTCGACCGGCAATCTGGACGAGGCGGATCGCTGCTTCGGCTTTGCCGTCGAACACGCGATCGCGGCCGGAAGTCAGGTCGGCGTCGTCTCCGGCGATTCGACCGATCATCGCCTGGACGCCCACACACCGGCGCTGCGCGTGCTGGCCGAGCGCATACGCCAGCTTTCCGAGCATATGGCGATCGTGATGCTGCAGGGCACCTTTTCCCACGAGCCGCCCGGCACGCTGGATCTGTTCCGCCTCGTTGGCAGTCGTCACCCCGTATACATTGCGGACCGTATTCACCAGGTCGCACTGCGTGATGGCGGGTTCACCGCTTCGGACGGTGCGCTCTTTACTCCCATCGAGATTGAGGCGTTGCTTGCCGACGGTATGCCGGAGGTGGTCTTCACCTGTGTGCCCACGGTCAACAAGGCCATGCTCGCTGCCGCTGTCGGCGCAAAGGAGGCTGCTACCGCAGTCGGCGACCATCTGGCCGCCTACCTGCACGCCGCTGGCACCGTGAACCGCACGCTGCGTGCTCGCGGCATTCGCACGTTGGGCATCTCGCACGGCACCGTCAACGGCTGCCAGACCGAGCACGGTGTGCCGATGGCCGGATTCGATCACGAATTCACCATCGGGGCGCTGTTTGATGCGGAATGCGACGGCTTCATGCTCGGTCACATCCACCGCGCCCAGCAATGGGATCGCGAGGGCCGGCTGGTGGCGTATCCGGGTTCGATCGGGCGCTTCCACTATGGGGAAATCGGTGACAAGACCTACCTGCAATGGCGCGTCGCGCCGGGGCAGGCCGAAACCACGCCCATTGTGACGCCCACTCGCGAGACCCTGTGCATTGACTTCGACGGCCCGCCAGACATGGCGGAGCTGGCTCGCGTCGCCGCCGAGGCGTCGGACAAGTTCGTGCGCATCCGCTGGGTCGTCGACGAAGAGCACCGCCAGGTGGTCGATCGGGACGCCATCGGCGTTTTGTTCCTCAAGGCGACCGAGGTGAAGCTGGAAGGTCGGGTTTTGCCTGCCGTCCGTAGCCGCGCCGAAGGCATCTGCCGCGCCGCCAGCCTGTCGGAGAAGGTCACGCGATGGGGGGAACTGACCCAAGTCGATACCAACCCGTTGCTGGATCGTCTGTCGATGCTCGAGCACGCGGACCCGCAGGCCATCGCGGACCTGGTGCTGCAGCAACTGGAAAGCGCAGGCACGCCATCGCAGATGCCGATGCCATCGGAGCCTGTTACGACACTCATGCCGGAAAAGACTGAGGTTCCCGTGCCCATTGCGAGGCAACCCGGCGCGCCGCCCGCGGCGATGGACTGGCTCAGCGACGACCTGTTTGCGGAAGCCGCCGCCTAACCCTTGAACGTGGCCAAAGCCATGTTCCGAGAGCCCTCCGGGGCTGTCGAAACATCGTTTTACCCCGCGTCCTTCGGACGCATCGACCGTTGTTTCATCTCATTGACCCCTGACGGGTGCATCCCGTCCGGGAATGCACTCGGTCTCCTTTGGAGTGCATCATGATGCTTTACCCTGCTGGCCCGGACTGGGCCCACACGTTTGAAACCGCACTAGGCGCGTCTACACTGGCCTCTCGCCTTGCGGACGCGCACGGCTTCACCCGCAGCACCCTGTTCCAGCCGTTCGGCGCAGGGCGCGGCACGGTGATCGCCAAGCGCGACCATCTGTTGGTCCTCGCGGTACACGCCGCAGACGACCAGCACTGGTACGAAGTGACACCGTCGCTGGAGATGCAGAACCTGCTCTGGTCGTTCTCGCATGGCTATGCCAGCCAGTGGAGCGCGCTGGAACTCAGGGCGCTCTGTGGCTGCACCGCTTGGCCGGACGTGATCGCGCTGGCCCGCCAGCAGTTCGCCGCCGCCGTGCGCTCCCTGGAGCGTGTGTTGTCGGGCCTGCCCGAGCAGGATGCCGCCGCGGTGGCCCCAGATATGCCGTTCTATGACGGCGATGTGATGGAGCTGCCCGCCGATTACCTGGCTTCCATGACCGGTGCGGAGGTGTCCGAATGCGCCCGCTGAAACTCACCTTGACCGGGTTCCACGGAGTCCGGGACGGCATGAAGCGCGACAGCGTGACGCTCGACCTCGCGAACCTGCCCACTGGGCTGATCGCGCTGGTCGGCCCTAACGGTGCCGGCAAGACTACGCTGATGGACAACTTGCACCCGTATCCGCTCATGCCGAGCCACGCCTCGAAAATGTCCGCGGATGCGTTCTCCTACTGGGATCACCTCTGTGGCACCCGTGGCGAGAAGGATCTGGAATGGGAGCACGCCGGCACGCAGTACCGTTCAGCGTTCGCATTCCGTAATCCGGGCAAGAGCCGCAAGGCCGAGTACTACCTGTTCCAGAAGGGCGCCACCGGCGACTGGGTACCGCTGCAACTGCCCGACGGCACGCTGTCGGACGGCAAGGCGGATACCTACAACCGCTGCATCGAGGCGGTGCTAGGCTCGCCCGAAGCGTTCTTCACCAGCGTGTTTTCGGCGCAGAACCGACGCCCGATCGCCAGCTACCAGGCCGGCGAGATCAAGAAGTTGCTTGCCGAGTTGCTGGGCATCGACCACCTGCGCGATCTGTCGGCCAAGGCCGGCGAAGTTGCAAAGGGGCTGGGCCGGCATCTGGACACCCTGCAGCGCGACCTGGTGGGCTTGTCCGCCCAGCGCGAGCGGGCGGGGCAGTTGGCACGCGACATCGGCTCGACCGATGAAGCCTTGACCGGGGCGCGGAGCGATCGCGATGCGAAGACTGCCGATGGCGCGAAGCTCCTGCAGGAGCGAGCGACACTGGCAGCCAAGCAAAGCGCAAGCGCGGCTACCGAAGCGCGTCTGCGCGAACTCAGGCAACGGGAAACCGAACTGGGAGCGCGCCGGCGGCAGTTGGATGCTGACCAGCGTGTCGCGGCCACCCGCGCTGCCACGCGGCGCCGGGAGTTGGAGCAGCTGATCGCCAGCCGCAAGCTGATGCTGGCCGAAGGGCCGGCGATCCTCGCGGCCGCCGAGCAGCGCGACGCCTTGCAGATGACCATTGGCCAGAAGCAGGGCGACTTCGCCACGAAGCAGCAGGCATTGAGCCGGTTGGACGCGCAGCAGGCACAGCATGCCGCGCTTTCGACTGAGTTGCAGGGGCTGGAAGCGCGCGGAAGGTCCGCCGCCCAGTTCGCCACCTCGTTGAAAGGCCAGGCCGATGTCATTGAGACAGTGCCATGCCGGGCCGATCCAATGCACAGCACCTGCCCGTTGCTCGCGCAGGCGCGTGACGCCAAGGGCAAGCTGGCCGAGCAGGTCATCCTCGTGAAGGATCTGCGGACCAGCTACCAGGCGAAGCAGCAGGCGATGAAGCCGATGGCGGAAGCCCTGGGTGAGTTGCCTGCCCAACGCGCCGCCCTGGCGGCCTTGCAGACGGCACTGGCTCGCGATCAGCAGGAATTGCAGCGGCTGACCGCTCTCGCTGCCAAGAAACCGATGTTGGATGTGGCGCACGAAGGGTTGGCGCAGGCCGAACGCGACGTGACCGCTCTGACTGACGAGGAAGCGACCAGCACGGCCCGGTATGACCGGGACGTTGCCGAAGCCGAGTCGCAGCTGTCGGTGGTCCAGCGCGAGTTGTCCGGGCTGGCAACTGAGGACGTCACCGGCCTCATCGCCGCCTTGGACACCCGCTTGCGACAGAGCCGCGAGGCAGTGGTTGCGCTGGATGCCCGGATCGAGGCATTGATCCGCCAGCAAACCGGCCTTGCGACCGAGCGCGAGCGCGTGGAGTCGGTCCTGTCCGGCCTGCCTGCGGTACAGGGCAAGGCGGATCGGCTCTCCGACGAAATCGCGCAGTGGAAGCTGCTGGCGAAGGCGCTTGGCAATGACGGCGTGATCGCGCTGTCCATCGACGACGCCGGTCCGGCGCTCACGCGAATCGTCAATGACCTGTTGCTCGCCTGCTACGGAGCGCGATTCACCATCGCGATTCAGACGCAGACGACGCTGGCCAGCGGCGAGAAGCGTGAGGGCTTCGAGATCGAGGTCAATGACGCCGACCGGGACAGCGTGAAGAACTTCGCGTTGCTGTCTGGCGGGCAGAAAATCTGGATCAATGAGTGTTTGACCCGTGGTATTGCGCTCTACCGGGCGCAGGACTCGGGTCAGCCCTTCCAGACGCTGTTCACGGATGAGGCCGACGGCCCGCTCGATCCGGAGCGCAAACGCGCCTTCATGCAAATGAAGCGCGAGGTGCTCCGTCAGGGCGGCTATGAGCGGGAATTCTTCATCTCCCACACGCCTGAGTCGGTGGATGAGGCCGATGCAGTGATTGACCTGGTGGCGCTCGCTGCCTAGCTTTTGTCTTTAACCCGATGGGGCACGCCCCATCGGGGATGCCCTGTCCCCGTACAGGGCATCCCATGAAACTCGCGAAATATCTCTTCCTGCTTTACCTCGTCCTGCGCGTGCTGGCCGCTTGTGATCATCACACACGGCCGGTAAGCAAGGAGCCGATGCGGCGACCCGTCGTCTATGCCATTGGCAGTCCCATCGTTGCAGCCGCACTCGGGTGACCCCGGCCCCCGGGCCATTCTTAATCTTCGGCGCTCCGTAAGGAGCGCCGTTTTCTTTCCTACGAGAGGCTTCTACCATGAGCCAAACCATTGAGCTGTTCCCACAGGGCACGCACGCCCCCATCGAGCAGAAGATAGACCGTGCCATCGGTGCGATCCTTCGTCTGTTCCAAGCTGCGCATCCCGTGGTCATCGCCTATAGTGGGGGCAAGGACAGTAGCGTCGTGGCAGCGTTGGTGCTGCACGCGGCGTTGCTGCACCGCGCCGCCGGGGGCGAGCCGCTGGTGATCGTCACCACAAGCGATACAAAGGTCGAAAGCCCCGAAGTTAATCTACATTACCGGGCTGAACTGAAGCGGATGCGCGCATTCGGAGACCAGCACGGCTTCACGGTCATTGCAAAAGTCGTCGAGCCGCAACTGGCGTCCACCTTTCAGGTGAAAGTGCTGACCGGGCGGGCGCTGCCAAGCTTCCCCGGCTTGCATGGAGACTGCAGTTTTGACCTAAAGATTGGCCCACAACGCGCCTTCCGCAAGCAGCTATTCCGCAGTCTGGCTGAGCGCGGCGCGGCCGCTCCTGTCACCTGCCTTGGTACCCGCTTTGATGAAGGTGCACGCCGCGCAAGCAACATGCGCCAACGTGGTGAGTCTGCGGAACGCCCGGCCAGCAACAAGGATGGTGAACTCGTGCTTAGCCCGATTGCTCACTGGAATTCTGATGCCGTATGGGAGGCCATCGCGCTGTATGGCGGGGGGAGCCGGCCGGGCTATTCAGACTTCGAGGAGACCAGGCGGCTGTACGCGCATTCGGTCGGCACTTCATGCGCCGTCGTCGCCGATGCAATCCTTGAGGGTACCTCAGGGCGCAAGCAGGGAAAGTGTGGCGCCCGCCTGGGCTGCCATGTCTGCCAAATGGCTGAGGACAAGAGCCTCGCCAACATGATCGCTTACGACGAGCGCTATGCGTACGCCGAAGGGCTGCAGCGACTGAATCGGTTTATCCGGAACACACGCTTTGACTGGCGCCGGCGGCATTGGGTCGGTCGCACCATCCGCGGTGGCTTCATCAAAATTCAGCCGGATACTTACCATCCGACCATGTTGCGGGAACTGAGCCGGTACATGTTGCAGCTCGACTATGACGAGCAGCAGCGCGCGAGCCGGGCAGGGGAGGCGCCTCGCTTCGAGTTGTTGCCACTCGACATGATTGTCGCCGTCGACGCGCTTCGTTCTTTGAACGGCGTGGCCAGGCCCTTTGCGATGTGGGCGGATTGGCGAGATATCCATCAACGCGGCATCCGATTCGACATTCCGGAGGTTCCGGCTGTCGCGCAAACGACGGTGCCAACCCCTCGCTTCCTTTACGTTGGGAACGAATGGGATGATCTCGCTCCGGCTGCAGAATGGACCGGCATGCGCGACCCGTTCATTGAAGCGATGACTACGGAATCGCCTTGTGAGCCGGAGATCATGGTGACGGCAGGGGGGCGGACTCTATGGAGACTGCCAACGGAACAGTCGTTCTCCGTGGATTTCGAAGCTGCCTGCATGCTCCAGGACTTTGAGCTTGACCGTATGCTGGAGACCCATGATATGGGTATCCAGCCTGGCCAGATCACTGCGGGGTACCGCTGGTACCTGCAGTACGGCTGCCTCACGCTGTCGCGCGCACAGCAGACCGAGCACGACGAGGTGTGCCGCCGC
>NZ_BAAILO010000585.1:7172-30256 GCF_054589115.1 Cupriavidus sp. 8B
GTTGGGCCTGACGCTCGAGTACGATACTGAGCGGCTGAAATCGCTAGCTGTCGACTTCCACGCGATGCCGCCAGCGGCTCGCATTGCATGGAGCCACGCGGCGACAGATCAGGAGGAGCTGGCGTTTGCCGCCTGACCAACCATGCAACGCAAAGACCCCGCCACTAAGTGACGGGGTCTTTTTTCTTTTGTTCGCCGCCAAACTTCGGGATGGGTAGGGGCAAGCTGCCAAGCCAGGTGCCGGCCGATGGCCTAGTTCGACCCACAGCGGTCATAGGTGCAAGGCTGGTGGATGGCCGCAACTGGCTGCGGCCGAATCGCTAAGCATATTGTCGGCATTGGAGCGAGGGGAGAGCAAAGCGAACGTTGCGCGAGGACGAAACGCGATTCCAACCTACGCATCGCATTTAACATAAATTGCGACCGATGCCTCGGTCCGTCTCAGACTCTGTCGACGAAGTTTGAGCGGCAGTTCGCGACCAGGGCCAGATCGGCCGCCCATCTGCCTCCCGGATGGATTTTTTCTACCGCCTTCCACTCCGACCCTCAACATGGTGAATCGGGCGCATCCACTCAGGATCCTCTGCAATCGACAAGTTTTCGCGCTGCTTGCGGCGAGCATAGTGGACCAAAGCGCCCTTGGCTGTCACCGTATAGACATCTCGGCTGAACGCGCCCGGCTCTCCATCGTCCTCATCGTTCGCGGATGACTTGTCACTTCGGCTATCCTCCAAGTCCTTCTCTTTGCTTACCAAGCCCAATTTGACAAGGCTACGTAACCATTTTGCGAACGTCGATTCGGCAAAATTAACGGTGCTGTTCTGATTGAACGAGTTATAGTCGCCAGCGCCGAAAATGCCCTGAAAGACGTTGCTCATCGCAACATCAAGGATAACCCACGCGTTCGGCGGAAGACGGTTGGAGAGGGCTTCGTACCGTTCCTTGGTCGCCTTTTCTAGCCAACGGTTAAATCGCTCTTTCTTCGTCGTTGTGGTGCGTAGCGGCTTACCCGACTGCACCGATTCGCAGTATTCATCGGCTAGGCCAAGAAAGTCGCGCAGATTCGAATTCACAATTCGATAGAGCAGCTCCAAGTCGTTGAGGTCTACCGGTAATTCTTCCTCTGCCTTCTTGACATCAGTCGAATACTCGTCGAGACGCGCATTTACAAGAGGGATGATTGAAGCTGGTTTAACGTTGGCGACATTCAGCACAGGTGTGTTCAGGAAAGCATTCAAACGTGGCGAGCCCGCCAAGCTGTGAATGACCCCATTTGCTCCGCAGAATACCCAGCGTATACCATCGACCTGAAACAACCGGTCGCGCAATGCTTCGAGCGCCTTCCGTGCGTTTTCGCCCGTCTCCAAAAGCTCAATATTGTCAATGACGCACACCACGCCGCCAAGTCCTTGGGTCGCAAATATCTGACTCAAGCACGATTTGACGAGTGTATCAAAGCCGCTCTGCGCAAAGCCGACCGACTGGTTAACCTGCTTCGCTTGACCGGCTCCCGCATTTGCCGAGAATGACACGCCCGGCACGCCAATCCGTACGCCCGCCCCGCCAGCCACATTGATATGCTCGACGATCGGCGAGTTGAGCCACGCGTCGAGCTGAGGCAACCCTTTTGTGTCGTACACTCCCCGCAACTGATCGTAGTAATGAATTAACGTCTGAGCAATGCCCTGGAAGACTTCAGTGCAAAACTGCTCTACGTTAGGCTTCAATTGATACGAAACGACAGACGGGATCAGTAGCTGTGGTGTTTCGCCCTTCAGATAGGCGTTGAAGCATTCATACGCCGCGACATTGACCAGGCTGGTCTTTCCGACGCCAACGTGGCCATCGAGACATGTAATCTTTCCCTTCTTATGGAGCCTCTGAGCGACCAACTCAACCTCTGCATCTCTACCAACCAGCAGCCGCTTGCCCTGCGCATCGGGTCGGAGCGCTTGAGGCGCAAATGGGTTCTCAGTGAACCCCATGGATGCATACGTATCTAAACCGAACCTTGACATTCTGAATAACCGTTATCGTTTCGTATCCGCAGTATATTTCTATTCCGTCAGTCTTCGATATGTCAACATTGTGCTGTTGGCCGTACACGACGGTTGCGAGAGGTTCCTCCTTTCGGTCCGGCCTGCCGGACACTGGAGCAGTACATCGAGAACCCCGGATGGTACCCTGCGGCTGTCAACAACGCGGTTCTGCGTTCTAACGATCGGGATTGCGATGCGCAACGCCCACCACGCGATGCCCCGTGCTATTTGAAAAGCGCGCGGAGGACTTCTAGGGACGAAAGGTTGGGGTTCCGACCGAGCGTTTCATGTCCCGCCCGATGTCCTGGATGCACTGCATGGCGCCGAGCGGAGCGCGCGTAGTTGGTCATCGTGCAAACGCGCGGAAGCCGAACTGTCGATCACAGAGAGCATAAGGCCGGCCCATTTGAGCGCCTCTTCATTCGGCTCAGCGTGCCCGACCACTGCCGATTATTGACCGTTAGGCTGAGGAATAAGGTGCATGGCAGAAGCCCGAAGGACCTGGTCCCGGTTTCAGTCTCGGCCACGATCCAAGACACCGGCTGCACAGTCAGTCACCTTTCTGATGCGCGCGTTGACGTTGGATGCAGCCGTAACAAGGCTTGACTTTGCGTTCTCAATGGCAGAAGGAGCTTTGCCGCCGTCGCCAACGTCCTTCACCGATCTGAGATGTTGTGGGCATGGCATGCCACAATTTCTGGGCGGAATTCCCGCCGCTGTCGACCGACCGCTCCTGGCCGATCTCAGCCGTCTGCCTGTGTTGATATCCACCCTGCGCCCTTCCTTCGGACCGCCATGTCAGGGCCTATTCATTTGCCAGCCGGGCATACATAAAAATGGAGCCTCTCGGGCTCCATTCATTCAGCAGGTCGGTACGCGCCTTACAGGGCGGCGTCCTTCAGCTTCTTCAGCGGGCGCACCTTCACCTTAACGGTGGCCGGCTTGGCCGCAAACCACTGGTCCTCACCGGTGAAGGGGTTCTTGCCGAAGCGCTTCTTGGTTGCCGCCACTTGCAGGGCGGTGACCTTGAGCAGGCCGGGGAGCGTGAACTCGCCCGCGCCCTTCTTGTGCACCGCGCTCAGGACCGTGTTTTCCAGGTGGGCCAGCACGGTCTTGACGGTCTTGGCGTCCAGTTCGGTCTGGGCGACCAGGTGGGCCAGCAAGCTCGCCTTGGTGAAGGTTTCCTTCAGCGGCTTCGCTACCGGTGCAGCCGCAGCGGCCTTCTTTGCCGGTGCTACTGCCTTCTTGGCCGGCGCTGCCTTTTTGGCGGCAGGAGTGGCCGGGGTCTTTACGACAGCTTTCGCTTTGGTTGCCATGGATTCTTTCGTCTGGTTACTCGTTGATATGTCGCCGTAGTGGCGTCCCGCGAGAATAGCAAACTCTATGCGGTGCGTGGGAATTGGGGATACCAACACTTACAACTGAGCATCAATGGTGGCCCTGATCCGATCACAGGTTCGTGTGCTGGCCAGCCCAAGCAGCTTGCCGACTTCGTCGCGGTTGCGCCCGGCAAGTAGCAGCCGCCGGCAGTAGGTGTTGCGCAGCACCCGCGGGCTCATGTCTTGCGCTTCGAAGTCGATCGCGAGGAGCGCCGCCCGCACGATCTTGCCAAGGCTCATATCCGTGATCGCCTCGCCGCTGGCCTGGAGTGAGAACACGAGGTCGCCAACGACCGGAAGGGTCTGCCGGCGAACGCGCCACTCGGTCAGGATCGGCACCGCGAACGCGGCGAGGGGGATCGTGCGGGTATCACGCGCGCCGTGGGCTGGCACGCGCAGGTAGGGCGGGGCAGCCTCGGGCTGCAGATCCTCCCGGCGGGCCGTGCGGCCTTCCAATGCCGTGACGCCGGTGCCAAGGAAGAGCGCCACGATGGCGCGGTTGCGCAAGGCCGCCGGATCATCCCCTGCGTGCGGCTGCACCCAAGCCTGCAGGCGGGCGTCCGCATCCTCTGGCAGGTAGATGGGGTCCGGCTCGGCCTTCGGCCAATGACCCTCGCGGACCAATTGACCGGCTGGATTGCTCTTGCGCACGCCGATGGCAACCAGGTGGCGACACAACCGGTCCAGCAGTTTCAGATAGCGCATGCGCGTGGCGGTACTGTAGCCGCGCGCGTCGGGCGCCTGCCAGAAGGTATCGATATGGTCCGGGCCGAACGTGGCCACGGTGGCGTCGGCGTCGAGCAGATGCCGCCGAAAGTGCTCGAACATGGCCTGATGCTGGATGATCGAGCGGGCCGAGAAAGGGCGCCGGTCCGCACCGGCCGCCTCGCGGCGCTGCCAATCGGCGTAGGCGAGGGTGGGATTGGTGAGCCAGAGGGTGTCGACGGGTGTCATGACGGCATTTATATACTGAATTCCGCTTTCCCCGCACCCCTACCGCCTCTTCGAGGCGGACACAGCCTTCAGGGCAGCGGGGTGGAACCAGGCGGACAGATGCTCGCCGCCGCGTGGCTCTGGAGAAAAGGTCGCCGCCATGCTCATGCGCGATGCGGATGGCGCTTGAGGCGGGCGTAGCGCGGATAGCGGCCGTCGAGCATCTCTTCTATCGCCTGCTGGCGGTCTCCGTCCTCAGGGTCAGGGGGGCACTCCAGCAGGTTTGTGTCTGCACAGAAACGCATGATTTCCAACAGCAACGCTTCGCGCCGCGGCGGTGGGAAATGCAGGCGTCTGGCTTTGGTCCAGTAGCGGTAGCTGGCATGGGTGAGGGCGAGCAGGGCGTCGGGAGTGCCATCGAGGTTGGCAGCGAGGGCCTTGGCTTCCAACTGCAGGGTGACGGTGATTGTCATTGGTTCGGCTGGAGATTTGTCAGGGCGATCCAACGGGAAACGATGTGCGCGCGGTTTCCCGTTCCCTCCTCGACATCGGCTTCGGCGGTCAGGCTACTGGGTCCTTGGAAAAGGGCCCGGATGGTTGCCCAACGGGGCGCAATACCCGGCAGGTGGCGGTAGGCGTGAATGACGCGCTCGCCCACCGTGAACGGCCCAGCGCGGCGGAAGTGGGGCACGCCGTTGGGAAAGCGCCCGATCTCTTCGGAGAGTTCATTGGTTAGGCCGTCCAGATACTGGCCGAGCTGGGAGCGCTGCATCCCGATGCCGCCGCTGGTTTCCGTGATCGTCGGCGCGCTGCCAGCGCCAACCTTGCGCGCCCACCGCTCAACGGCTGCGCGCATCACCCGACGGTAGTGCATGCCGCCGGCGAGAAAGACCGGGCCGACCTGGTCGGGCCACGACGCACCCGCCATCGCCGTCGACAGGCCCGAGAGCAGGGTCTCCGCGCGATCCGCGGTCATACGGGCATCGTAGGGGGCAATCTCCGCGTCCGGCTGGATAAAGCCATGCTGCGCCGAGAGGATGATGACCTGGGGCTGCGCATCGGCTCGCACGTGCGCGCGGAAGGTCTCAAACATGACGCCGCGGTACAGATCCATGGCGGGGGCAGGGCGGTTGAGCTTCGTGGCCGAGCAGGCCATTAGCACCAATGGGCGAGCCGGCGACCGCGCGACGGTTGCGCGAGCGATTTCATCAAATAGGTTGAGCTGGGCGGGGTGGGCCTGCATCGGAAGCACCTGGGTGACGGGATATACATCCAATCTACAGGGGCAGGCGCGAAGTCAAGACAGGACAGCCGGGGGGAAGGCGTCAAATGTCCCGTCCGGCGCGCTTGGCGTTGCGCGCCCCGACAAGCGAGGCCTCGCTGCGCGTTGCCAACTCGGAGATTGGCACCTGCATCATGTTTCGTGCGGCCTCGCGTATCGCGCTGGTGAGGCACTCACGTCTGCCAGCCAGGTCAACATTCCCATGGTTCCGGATCACGCGGGTCGCGTTGAAACGCCAAGCGGGAAGCCGAGCCGTGGCTCCCGACTCGGGTGCCGCGCTGACGCCGACGGTGGCGTGGCACACGCGGTCCATTCCCAGCTGTACCGTATCGTAGTAAATCACCAGGACCGTCCCGGCGGCACTGAAGAAGCGCTCGAACTCCGTCGAGATCAAATCCTGCACGACGGCGCCGGGGTCACCCACCGGCTCGTCCCCATAGGCGAGGACGCCGAGAGCCGACGCGGGCGAGGCGGAAAAGGTGAGGGCGGCGCCGATCGAGGCGATGGTGCTACGCATGCATTTCTCCTGACAGATGACGGTCCTTCGGCTTCCAAGCTGGAACCTTGAGTGTTTCTGTCAGGATGCCCGGCCGCCATCGAAGTCAAGAGGGGGCGGCAGGCGCTAGACGGGGATCAACTCCCCTGCACCGCTTTGCGGCTGCGGGCGGGTCTCTGCGCGGCACTACCGGCGCCGTGGGCGTCCAGTTCCGTATGGCCCTGGGTCTCGGCCTGCTTGGCGGCTTCGGCCTGTTTTTGCCGCCATGCTTTCAGTTCTGCCTGAGCGCCGGCAGCAACGCCGACGGCCTCGGTCAGCCTCTCTCGCGTGGATTGGTGCGCGGCCTGCGCTTCCGCCAATTCCACGCGGACTCGACCTTCCCGTTGCTCCGCGCTGGCCAGCCGTGCCTCGGCTTGTGCCTGGGCCGCTTCGGCGGCGGCCCGCCGTGCCTCGGCGACGGCTGCCATCTTGTCGGCTTCCGTGCGTGCCGTTTGCTCGGCGGCCAGCTGAGCCCGAAGCTGTACCAACTCTTCTTCGAGGCGCGGCACCGCTTCCAACCTAAGTTCGGCCTGCGCCAACATACGCCGTACGACAGCGGTATCGTCGCGCTCGCGCTCGGCCTCTTGGGTCAGTCGCTCGATCTCGGCGGACTGACCAGCGGCTTTGCCAGCGAGCGTGTCGCGCTCGGTGGTGATCTGGAGCAGTTGCTCCGCTAGCGCGTCTCGTTCCGCCTCCAGCGCTTCGCCGTTGGCGCTGTACACGGAAAGCTCGTGCATCGCCTGGGCCAACGCTGCATCCGCTTCGGAGGCAGCCTCCTCGGCGACTTTGGACAGCTCTGAGCCCAGCGCAGAAAGCAGCCGCGTATTTGGCTCGGATAGCTTGCGGGGCGCGGGTTTCTGGCGGCCTTGCCAGATCGTCCAGTGCCGGTGAATCGTATTCATACTGCCGGTGCCAATACGCTCCCGGACGGCCGCCAACGTTGCTTTGCGTCCCTCCGCAAGCAGCGCATCGGCTGCGGCTGCAACAACTTCATAGGCAATACCAATCCGCGCCATATCGTATCCTCCGTGTTCTGTATCATATCGTATTCCATTTCAGTACGATATGAAAGCCGCTTGTCGCTACGGCCGAACAGAGAAGAACACGCGTTGCTTCCGCTCCCATCGACGGAGACGCTTTGGGGCCAATGAGCTGGCGCGAATTTCCGACCAAGAACTATCGGCTCTCATCCACGCCTTGGATAAGGCCCCAAGGCGCCGCACGGAGTCGAGGTTCCCTGCCGCCGTGCACCTTGCTATCTCCCCACGCCATAGATCCGGAAGCCCGCGCTCCACCATCATTGCGTCGACATAGGCGCAGGCGAGACGAATCTTCTCGGCACACGCATCACTCCGACGACGCCGTCTCAGCCAGAACGCGACCGCATGCCGCCGGCTCATAAAATCATCAGCCTGGACGATGCCGCCCGTCCCGTAGTTGGCTTCGTTGACGAGGCCTCTTAGCAGCGTAAATCGGACCGATATTGGGGTGCTATCGAGCCACTCAAGAAGAACGCTGGCTGGCGTCCTGGGATAAATATAACGCATCGAATTGGGGGTTCTATGAACAGGCTCATATACAACGGCACATCGTTGGTGACCCTTAAGAGTTCGCCAGTTGCGAGAGTCGAAGTCCTCGCCTGGGATTGCGCGCCCGATCTGGAATAGGGGGGAGCCCGTGTTCGATGCTGTCAAAAATTCTATTTTCGGCCGATCGGCCGCACGAGAAGCTGGGTCTCTCCCGTCGCACTCCTGTGCGAGGGTGTAGCCTAAGCGTTAGGAAAGAACCGCCCACCGAGCATTTCACCGAACGCTGCGAACTCGTCTGCCATCCGCTTTCAACCAGCGGGTAAACTCTTCAACATCCCGTGGCCCTTTTTGGCGGTTGCAAGGCAGGCAAGCAAGCACTAGATTCGCCGGGTCATTTGTGCCTCCGCGATCCAGTGATTCTTTATGATCGACCTCCCCGCCGCCGGCCAATCTGACTCCGCAGTAGAAGCATCGATCGCGCTGCTCCTTCCTCATACGTTCTACGTCAGCGTCTGTCCATTTTGGCCCGGCGAGGGAGCGCTTTAGATTCTGCCGCTGCCACTTTGCGCGAATTGCCTCTGGATGAGCTTCATCCCATTCGCGTCGCTTCGCGTTCTTGCAGCCTCGACATTGGTTTCGGAATCGATGGTTGGATCTACCGAAGTAAGTAGTATTCAGCGGTTTTAGCTCACCACACACGATGCACTGCCGAAGTTCATCGCCCATGACGACCCTCACTTTAGTTGCTTTAATGTACACAAGATGCAATCAGAGTGATTCGCCTAGCGAAGTATCGTCTGTGCGATCTCGCACGGAGCCAGGAGGCTTTATGTTCCTGGAACGCCTTCGCGCCGATTGGCGGAAGCGCGCCCGGCCCAATCAATATATGGTGTTCGAACGGCTGCTTCTGGCCGACGACGGTTGTCCTATTCGGTCGCAGTGAACGCCTGCGCCGCACGTCAGTCCAGCCAACTCCGGTTTCCTACGGGTGCAGCGCCTGGATGAACCGCGTCAATGTGCCTTATGTCCAGGCTAGATTCAAATGTCCTCCCTCTGGCCAGATCAGAATGTCCGGTCTAGTGCAGGATGGTTTTGATTCTTTTGGGTCTTTTTCTGGGCTGTTTCCGTAACGCAGTCGAGCTGGCCTGAGGCGGCAACGTCTCTACAGGGTGAGGCAATTGCGCCAGTTCGTCGATGGCGCGACGCAAGTCTTCCGCATTCAGCTGCCGTTGTGGTTTCGTGCCCGGTGTCGCTGGTTCTCGCTGCTGCCGCGGTCTCTGACCGGTCAGCGTGCGCGATGGTGCCGCCTGAATCCTGCGATTGTCGCGCTGGGCCTGCACGCGCTGCGCGATCGCCAGCACATGCCCCAGCCGCTTGTTCTCCACCACCGCGCCCTGATCGATCTCGGACAACCGGTCATAGAGAACGTAGGGCAGGGAAGTCCCGTCGGCCCACAACTCGATACGGCCGTCCGGATACTCGGCCACTTCGACGTAGCGATGAACCAGGGAGCGATGCTCGGGTTGGTCGGTGATGAGGTACAGCTTGCGATCGTATTGCAGCGTCAGTCGGTTGGAGACTTTGCGCCATTCGCGCCAGGTAAAGATGCGCTCGAGATCCTCGTCGGGCCGCACGGGACGATGTGCATTGAAATCGCTTCTGGGCACCTTGGCGAAGCGCACATTGAAGTCCGCCAGGAAGACCGGGGCAAAGGCATTGGCCTCGGCCAGCGTCGAGATGCCGCGCTGGCGCAGCTCCTTGACCAGCCGGTCCTGCAGCGTGCCATTCATCCGCTCCACGCGGCCCTTGGCCTGACTGCTATTGGCGCACAGGATGTCGATATTCAGCTCGTACAACACGCGCCCGAACTGCGTATAGTCCCGCCCCGTGGTGACGCCTTTGGCATTGACCCGAAAGATGCTGGCCTTGTCGCTGTAGAAGGCCACCGGCTTGCCGTGGCGCTCAATATAGGCGCGCGTCGCGGCAAAATAGGCGAAGGTCGACTCGGTTGGCACGAACAGCAACTGCATCAGCCGGCTGGTGGCATCGTCGACATAGACCAGCAACGTGCACGCGGGGGCGCGATCCTCGAACCACGCATGCTCGCTGCCATCGATCTGCACCAGTTCACCCAGGCAGGCGCGGCGGCTTCTCGGCTGGTGCATCTTGGGCGGACGCAGCTTCCTCGGGACCCAGAAGCCGGCGTCGATCATGATCCGGCGCACGGTCTCCTTGGCCAGCTCGATGCCATGGCACTCGCGCAGCTTCTCGCAGGCCAGCGTGGGACCGTAATCGGCGTAATGCTGCTGGATTAGCGCGCGTGCCTGCGCTTCGAGCATCCTCGGCAGTTGGCGATGGCCTGGTTGCCCACGCTGGCGCGACAGCAAGCCCATAGGGCCATCAGCTCGCCAGCGCTGGACCAGCCGCCGAACTTGCCGCGCCGTCAATTCCAGGCGCTCTGCGGCGCGCCATTGCGCCAGCAGGCCCTCGGCCGTTGCCTGAATGACCTTGAAGCGGTCAACTTCGCGCAAACTCATGGTGATCAACCCTCGATCCTTCATGGCGCGCTCCCGTCCAACCCAGGCGCTACCAGTATAGGTCTATCCAGAGGACATTCTGATGTGGCTGGAAGCGGACATTCCGATTTGGCCTCTACACCTTATGCGGCACATAACGTTTATTATGTTAAGCGGATTGCGTGATCGAGTTCGCGCCTATCGCGCCCCGTTGGATTCCGCAAACAGGCCATCATTGTCCGGCCACTCTGCCTTATCCCACGACTTTGTCGCGGCTGCGTCGGGCTACGTGCCTTCCTCCGCCGGCTTCTCGGCTACCTGCTATGCCGCCCCTGTTCCTGCAAGGCTTTCAGCTCAGCCTGGGCCGAGGCAGCTGTGGCCACGGTTTCGAGCAGCTTCTCACGCGTGCCCAGGTGCGCCGCCATCGCGTCGGCCACTGACTACTCAGGATGCGCGCGGCGTGGCGGCGAGGCAGCGGCTGTGGGAGTCGAAGAATGGATCGGTGTCATCGTGATGCGTCTTGTCACCGCTGCACTGTCGGGTTCCTTGCCTGCGCACCAAGACGGACGCCGACGACATGAGAATGTCGGCCGTCAGCATGGTCGGCCCACTGCTGGCGATCCTCCACAACTGCACGTCGGGCCAGCTGCCGAAGTTCATACAGTGATAATCAGGAGGGCGGCCTAGTGGCGGTGAAAGACTGCGGGCTATGAGAACAGCTCTGAGTGCGTTCCGCTGCGAACGAACACCACTATGCCGCTCTTCCCGGAGTCGTCGAGGGTGTAGATCAGCAGGAAGTCGCCGCCAATGTGGCACTCGCGATGGCCTGCCCAGTCGCCAGTCAGCGGGTGATCCAGCCATTCAGGCGGAAGCGGCCCATCGTTGGCGATGAGCCGCGTCATGACCTCTTTCAGCCGGTTCATGTCGTACCGGCCGGAATGAGACAGGCGCTGCCAATCCTTGAGGAAGTTTTTGGTGTAGTCCGACGCGCGGGGTAGGCTTGCCCGCTTACTTGCAGCTGGTTTTTTCGATGTCATCAATCAGGGCGTCTGCGGTTGCGAAGCGAGCACGGCGGCTCTTGATGATCTCGCTGGCCTCAGCAATTGCAACGCGGCTAGTTGCATTCGGTGCCTTGATCGCAAACGGCAGTTCCTGGTCGGCGACGACGCGGGTCAGGAAAACGCGGATCGCATCGGAGACGGTCAGGCCCATTGAAGCCAGCGTTTCCGCAGCCTGCGCCTTGACGTTCTCGTCCACGCGAACGTGAACCATAGTAGTAGCAGCCATGACGGCCTCCTGCGGCGATTGATTGAGATACATTGTATCGCAAGCTAGCCACCACCGCAAGGTATGCCCTGCGCCCTCTTCTAGCATCTAGGTGGGTATATATCACTCTATTTCAGCACCCGTGCGTCGTCTGCCTTCGAAGCTTGGCCGCGAACGCATGCATCGTCTACAACTGCGAAATTAGGCGCCATGCTCAATACTTGTCCATCGGGCGCGCCCGACCCTAAAGGATGAATAGGTGGCTCAAACAGCACTTATCGGCAGCGTTTCCTAGTAGCCTATGTCAAGCTCTTGTGCCTGAGCGGAGAGCTCGTCCAACGCCTTGCGTCGCGCTTGCGTACCTCGACGGTGAGAAGTGCTGTATACGGTTCCCTTTGCGGATAGGTGAGCACTTCTCGGAAGTACATGTGCGTGCAACTTCTGTCGGATCTACATTGCGACCAGTGCGGTACCAAGTGTCGGACAGCGGCTTATTGCCGTTCGCTTAGGACGGGGAAATACTGCGATTACAGAAGACGAGGAAACGGAGACGGTCATGGCGAACAAGAATGTGCATGTCGTTCCACACGGCGATCAGTGGCATGTCCTGCGCGAGGGCGCCCACGAGCCCTCTTCTGCGGATGACAACCTAGAGGACGCCATGGCGGCCGGCACGGCGGAGGCAAAGCAGGACAAGGTAGAGTTGCCGCCCCATGGGCGAGATGGGCAGATCCGCATGCGCAACAGCTACGGGGACGATCCCCGCGGCGTGAAAGGGTAAAGCCCACGCCGCCCGGTCTGTGCACTCAGTCCATGGCTAAGTCGGCCTCTACCAACGCGCGGAGCCTGGAGCGATACCGCCAGAAGCGTGACTTCGCCGCGACAACGGAGCCGAGCGGCCAGGTGTCCGCCCCGGGCGTCGCTAGCGGCGCACGGAGCTTTGTCGTGCAGAAACATGCGGCTCGCCGGCTCCACTACGACTTTCGTCTCGAGCTGGAGGGTACTCTCAAGAGTTGGGCGGTCCCCAAGGGACCCAGCCTGGATCCCGCAGAGAAGCGGATGGCCGTGCATGTCGAGGATCACCCGCTGGATTATGCGGGCTTCGAAGGCGTGATCCCGCCCAAGGCGTACGGGGCCGGCACGGTCATCGTTTGGGATCGAGGGACGTGGATTCCGGTCGGCGATCCGGTGGCCGGCTACCACAGCGGCAAGCTGAAGTTCGAGCTGCAAGGTAAGAAGCTACATGGCCATTGGACCCTGGTCAGAATGCACGGCCGCGGCGACGAGCGTCAGGAACCGTGGCTCTTGATCAAGGAGCGGGATGCGTTTGCGCGTTCGGCCGCAGAGTACGACATCACCGAAGCCCTGCCGGACAGCGTGCTGGCCCAGGGCAACAGCAAATCGACTGCCGGCGGTAACGCGAAGACTGCCGTGCCAAAGCAGGGTCACTCGCGCCCGGGGCAGGGCGGACACGTACTACCCGATGCAGCACGCCCCACCCCCCTTCCGCTTGCGTTGGCCCCGCAACTGGCGACGCTCGTTTCAGCGGTGCCGCACAACGCCGAACAATGGGCCTTTGACGTCCTCCCCTGCTTAAAGGCAGGGGATTCCCACACTTGGCGATGCACGTCCGCATCGGAGAATGTTCAGCGCAGCATTGGTATCACGGTCATGCACGACACCACAGCGACTACAGGTCCACTCTCTTATTCGCAGTCCTGCGATACCTTTCGGCCGCGTCGTGCTGTCTTTCGAACCGCACGCCGAACAGGACTGGGTAGAACCACTTTCGTTCACTTCCTCAAACGTGGCCCCGTGCGCAATCGCTTTGTAGCGGAGCTTGTCCCGGAAGGACGACCAGGACGCGTCGTAGACGCTCTTCGCCATCCTGGTTTTGGCGAGTTTCGAAGCCGACACGTTGCCGACTGCGATGTAATCGAAGCGCCGGACGAGATCGAGCGCGAGCTTGTGCTGGAAGTCGGCGCGGGCATTCGCCACCTTGGCATGCAGCTTGGCGATATGCCGCTTGTGCTTTCGCGCACGCTGCGCCTTGGCCAGTCTTTCGGCGGCATGCCGGCCAAACCGGTCATTGGAAAGCTTCTCGCCGGTCGAGAGCGTGGCGAAGTCCTTCAAGCCAAGGTCGATGCCGACGCCAGCTTGAATCGGGCGTGCCGGCACATCAGCCACCTCTATCACGATGTTGAGAAACCAGTTCCCGCGCGAATCCTGCGCAAAGTTTGTGCCGTCCTTGATCTTGCCTTCGGGCAACAGGCGGCTGTTGAACACGCGAAAGGTATTTCCGGCAAAGCGAAACGCCTCGCCCTCTCGTTTCAGATCGCGGCCTTTCAGGGGCACCCATCCGAGGCACTTCCTGCCGCGGTATCGCAGGTAAGAACGGCGATGCTGGCTGCGCGATTTCGCGTACTGCTCGCACGTCGCGTTGACCGTGCCGGAATGGATGCCGAGATCCTTGCTGCTGCCGGTGGTCAGCACGTTCAGATCGAACCCGCTCGGCCACTTCTTACCCCATTTGAGCGCGTGCTTCTGCGTGTCATTGCAGAAGTTCCACACGTAGTTCACCGCTCGGCTCTGCTTGTTGAGCAGGCCGTTGAGCGACTTCACCCGGTAGCGGTAGACGAGAATCATGCCGCACATTCTAACGTGGGAATGCCGCCTGGTGGCGGCGCTCCTTTCACTCCCCGCCATGAATGGCGAGGTTTCTCGGAGCAAATCTGATGAGATCAAGTTCGACGGCAATCGGTTGTTGGCAAGGGTCGACGGCGACGACGTCCGTCTCTTCACAAGAAATGGCCATGACTGGACATCACGCCTCAAATCGCTTGCGGCGGAGATACGCGCTCTTGGCCTCGGTTCCGCCTGGCTGGATGGGGAGATCGTGATGCTCAGTGACAAGGGCACCACGGACTTCCAGGCGCTGCAGAATGCGTTTGATAGATCGAAGGTGGAGGACATCCAGTACTTCGTCTTTGACCTCCCCTTCTTCCACGGCCACGACCTACGGCAGCTCCCGTTGGCCGAGCGCAGGGCGCTGCTCAAGGAGGCGCTAGCCGTGCCTGCCGCGACGCGAGTCAGGTACAGCGCGGACTTTGAGGGCGCGCCTGACGACCTTCTTGCCGCGGCGTGCCAGATGGGCCTGGAGGGCCTGATTGGCAAGCGCGTCGACGCGCCCTATGTCTCCGCGCGGGCGCCCAACTGGATCAAGCTCAAATGCAAACAGCGGCAAGAATTCGTCATCTGCGGATTCACGGCCCCGAAGGGAAGCCGACAAGGCCTAGGCGCGCTCCTCCTTGGCGTGCACGATGAAACCGGGAAACTGCACTACGCGGGCAGCGTTGGCAGCGGTTTGGATTCGCGCATGCTGACCAAGTTGCTCGCAATGCTGACCGAACTGGAAGTGCCAGTCTGCCCCTTTGAAAAGCCACCACCGCGCTTAGCCGTCCGATGGGTCAAGCCGAAGTTGGTGGCCGAGATCTCATTTGCCGAGTGGACCAAAGAAGGCCGAATCCGGCATCCCGTCTTCCATGCCTTGCGCGCTGACAAGGCCGCGGGCAACGTGACAAGGGAGCGGCCGGTCGATGTGGAACAGCCCCGGCCTCGGCCAGCGCGCTCGGTCAAGGTATCCAACGCGGAACGTGTGATTGACCCGTCGACCGGAATGACGAAAGGTGACCTGGTCGGTTTCTACGAAGCCATCGCGCCGCACCTGCTGCCTCATCTCCGCGGGCGCCCTGTGGCGTTGGTACGCGGGCCAACGGGCATCGACGGCGAGCTGTTCTTTCAGAAGCACGCCGAGACCATCAAGATCCCGGGAATCAACGTCCTCGATGCCAGCCTATGGGCTGGGCATCCGCCACTCCTGGAGATCGCTAGCCAGACGGCCATTGTCGCCGCAGCGCAGTTGAACGTGATCGAGTTCCATACGTGGAATGCGACCAAGCGTGCCATCGACAAGCCCGATCGCGTCATCTTCGATCTGGACCCCGGCGATGGCGTGCCATGGCGGCACATGCTTGACGCCGCCATGCTGACGAAGACTATGCTGGATGAGCTTGGCCTGGTGAGCTTTCTCAAGACCAGTGGTGGCAAAAGGCCTGCATGTCGTTGTGCCCATTGCGCCGGAACTGCCGTGGACCACGGTGAAGAAGTTCTCGCAAGATGTCGTTCTTCATATCGCCCAGACCATTCCGCAGCGCTTCGTTTCTAAGAGCGGGCCGCGCAATCGCGTGGGTAAGATCTACATCGACTACCTGCGCAACGGCCAAGGTGCGACGACGGTGTCCGCATTTTCTGCCCGCGCGCGGCCAGGTCTCGGGGTTTCGGTGCCGGTATCCTGGGAGGAACTGGAGGAACTGACAGCGGGCGATCATTGGACGATCCAGACCGCCCTGCAGCGCGTGGAAGCCGCCGGCTACGTCGATCCGTGGGCGGAGTATGCCGATACAAGAAAGGTGCAACAAATTGGTGCGGCCATCCGCAAGCTGGCTGGCTAGTCGATCGGAGGATTTGTCATGGCAACCCTTGCGGCGTTTCCTGCCGCGGAGCGCGAAGCCTTTACCAACGCCTGTCGTCGGCACGGGTTCATCGCCGCCGACTTTAGCGTCTGCGACATGACCGGGGAACAGGGTCGCCTGGTGAGCGTGCTGAGGCCAGAGACAGGCGTATTGATGCAGTATGCGGCAGGGTCTCGGGATTCTTGGTCGACCAAATTCGAGCACGACCTAGCCATCGGGGTCTTCGGAGACGCCCCCGAGTAAAACTGCGACGGTGCTCGCTCATCAAGCGGTCCTTAAGGCATTTTCGCGTTCGGCAAAGAAATCCGTGAACACTGTATATATATACAGTAAACTGGGTTGCATGGACTCAACCAACAGCCATGCCAACGCCCAATCCAGAATCCATCCATCCTGCGTTATGGAAAGCCTCCCAGCTCGCCCTGGCGAACGGTCGCACCGTCGCCACCGGCTATCCGGGGCTGACGGCCGAGCTACCGGGTGGCGGCTGGCCGACGGCATCGCTGATCGAACTTTTGGTGCGCCAACCAGGCGTGGGGGAGTTGCGCCTGCTGCGCCCCGCACTGGCGGAGGTCTGTAAGCGGCCTATCGCCCTGATTCAGCCGCCGCAAACGCCACAGGCACTCGCCTTGGCCAGCTGGGGCGTGCCACCCGAACGTCTGCTGTTGATTCGCAGCCAGCGCACGGCTGATGCCCTTTGGGCCACCGAGCAACTGCTGCGCGCCGGCACCTGCGGTGCGGTGCTCCTCTGGCAGACCCATATCCGCAATGACGCGCTGCGCCGCCTGCACCTGGCCGCACAGAGTGGCGAGGCGCTGTTTTGCCTCATGCGTCCACTGGCTTGTGCACGCGACGCTTCGCCAGCGCCACTGCGCATTGGCGTTGCGCCCGCCGCCGGCGGCGTCGATCTCTCCTTCATCAAGCGGCGCGGCCCGCAGCAGGACTTGCCCGTGCGCGTCCTGCTGGAACCGTCGCCGATCCTGCTTCACCGTCATGCTGCGCCTCTGGATCTGCCTGCACCTCTCGTCCCTGCCACTCGAAGTCTTCCGGCCGAATTGGTCCACTGAGTTGGCTGTGGCGGTGTTGGACAAGGAACGTGTGCACCTCGCTTCGCGCCTGGCGGCGGAGGCTGGCGTCCGCCCGCTGATGCGCCGCGGCGGTGTGCTGACCATCGCGCCGCAGACCCTGCTGTACGATCGAGCCCCGGAGAAGGAAGCCGACGCCCTGCAGCGCGTGGCCATGGCGCTCCTGCAGTTCGCGCCCAACGTGGCGCATGCCGAGGAAGCGTCCGTGCTGGTAGACGTGTCGGCCAGCCTGCGCCTGTTCGGCGGCATCCGCCAGTTGCGCCGCCGCATGCGCGCGTCTGTCGCCGCGCTGGGCTTCAGCGCGGCCTGCGGCTGTGCTCCGACAGCCCAGGGCGCCTGGCTGTTGGCCCATGCCGGTGGCGCAAGCACCCTCAAGATCGAGGCATTGGAGCGCCGGCTCGGCGCCCTCGCCATCGGCACCCTGCCCGCCGCACGGCCATTCCTGGAATGGCTGGATGGACTAGGGTGCCGTTGCCTTGCCGATATCCGCCGGCTGCCGCGGGCCGGGCTGCAGCGCCGGTGCGGCCGAGAACTGAACGAGGCGATGGATCGCGCCCTGGGCCAGGCGCCAGAGATCTTCGAATGGCTACAGCCCCCGCCAACCTTCTCAGCGCAGGTCGACCTTCCCGATCGCATCGAGCATGCGGAGGCCACCCTGCTCTACAGCCGCGGGCTCATCGTGCAGATGCTGGGCTGGCTGGCCGCGCACCATCTGGCGGTCACCAAAGTCTTGGTGGAACTCAAACACGAGCGCGGCCGCGAGGCGCTGGCGCCAACCGTCATCGAGATCGCGCTGGCAGAGCCCAGCTGGAGCGAGGATCACCTGATGCGCTTGCTGCGTGAGCGGCTGGCGCAGCTGCAGGTGGATGCCCCCATGATCGCGGTGCGCCTGTGCGTCACCGACGTGCAGGCCAAGGCGCCCCCCAGCGAATCGCTATTTCCTGAGCCCGGCGGCACGCCCGAGGACCACGCCCGGGTGATGGAGCTGCTCGCGGCGCGGCTTGGCGCCGACAACATCCTGCGGCCGGAGTTGCGTGCGGACTACCGGCCGGAGGTAGCCAACACCTGGGTGCCGGCCGTCGGGAAACCCCGACCTGGCGTGGAAGCGCCCGCCCTGCCCCGCCCGGCTTGGCTGCTGGACAAGCCGATTGCCTTGCTGATCCGCGATCATCGCCCGTTCTATGGCTCGCCCCTGCGCATGGTGTCTCCCCCGGAACGCATCGAGGCCGGTTGGTGGAGCGGCGAACTGGTGACGCGGGATTATTACGTGGCCGAGGGTCGCGATCACGCCTATTACTGGGTCTATCAGGAACGCATGGGCAGCCGGGACGGCGATGAGGCCACGTGGTACCTGCACGGGCTGTTCGGGTGAGGCGGCGCCATGGAACCCCTACGCACCGGCGGCGGCTTGCCCGACTACGCCGAGCTTTACTGCCTCTCTAATTTCTCCTTCCTTGAAGGCGCATCCCGCGCGGAAGAGCTGGTCGAGCGCGCCGTGCAACTGGGCTACAGCGCGCTCGCCATCACCGACGAATGCTCGTTGGCCGGCATTGTACGGGCGCATGCCGAAGCCAAGAAGCACGGGCTAAAGCTGCTCGTCGGTGCATCGTTTCGCCTGGTCAATGCAGACGGAAGCCCCTGCATCTCCTTCATCGCACTCGCCCGCAATCGCGAAGGCTACGGGAACCTGTGCGAGCTAATCACGCTGGCCCGCACGCGCACGGCAAAGGGCGCCTACCTGCTCACGCGCCGGGATCTGGACGCCCCGGAAGGCGCCTACGCGCACCTGCGAGGCCTGCCCGATTGCACGATTATTTTCACGCCGGAGTACTGCACGCCAGCGGAGCGGCTGGACGCCCAAGCCGCATGGATCACGGCCACCTTTCCAGGTCGCGCGTGGATGAGCCTGACCCTGCTGTACCGCGCCATGGATGACATCCATCGGGCGGGCGTGATGGAAGCCGCCGCGGCCAATCACCTGCGCGTGGCGGCTACCGGCCACGTGCAGATGCACGTACGGTCGCGCAAGCCGCTTCATGACGTGCTGAGCGCCATCCGCCTAGGCAAGGCCGTGCCCGATTGCGGGTATCAGCTGACCCCCAACGCAGAGCAGCACCTGCGCTCACGCCTACGGCTTGCCAATGTCTATCCGCACCGGCTGCTGACCGAATCGCTGCACATCGCCAATCTCTGCCAGTTCTCGTTGGATGAGTTGCGCTATGAGTATCCCGATGAAGTGGTCCCGACGGGCGTCTCTCCTGCGGAATACCTGCGAAGAGAAACCTACATCGGTGCGCACCACCGCTTCCCCAGAGGCATCCCTGCCACCGTCCAGGCCCAGATCGAGCACGAATTGGCGCTCATTGGGGACATGCACTACGAGCATTATTTTCTGACGGTTTACGACATCGTCCGCTTTGCGCGCTCCAATCGCATCCTCTGTCAGGGGCGAGGCTCGGCGGCCAACTCCGCAGTCTGTTACTGCCTGGGTATCACGGAGGTGGACCCGGCCCGTGGCAATCTGCTCTTCGAGCGGTTCATCAGCAAGGAGCGTGGCGAGCCACCGGACATCGATGTCGATTTCGAACACCAGCGCCGCGAGGAGGTCATCCAGTACCTGTACACGAAGTATGGGCGAACCCGCGCGGCGCTGGCCGCGGCCGTGGCCACCTATCGGCCGCGCAGCGCGCTGCGCGAGTCCGGCAAGGCGCTTGGCGTGGACCCGGCCATCGTCGACCTGGTCGCCAAGGCACACCACTGGTTTGACAGCAAGGCCGACCTGCTCAAACGTTTCGCGGAAAGCGGCGTCGATACGGAAAGTGCGCTGACCCAACGATGGGCAAACATGGCGACGCAGTTGCTCGGCTTTCCTCGGCACCTCTCCCAGCATTCGGGCGGGTTCGTGCTCGCCCGCGGCAAGCTATCGCGCCTGGTACCCATCGAGAACGCCGCCATGCCCGATCGCAGCGTAATCCAGTGGGATAAGGACGACCTGGATGCCGTCGGCTTGCTCAAGGTCGACGTGCTGGCGCTGGGCATGCTCTCGGCGATCCGCCGCGCGCTGGATCTCGTCTCCGAACAGCGTGGGGAGGCATTCGAGCTGCAGGATATCCCGGCGGAGGATCCAGCCACCTACGAAATGCTGTGCCGCGCGGACAGTGTCGGGGTGTTCCAGGTGGAATCCCGTGCGCAAATGTCCATGCTGCCCCGGCTGCAGCCCCGCACCTTCTATGACCTGGTCGTCGAGGTCGCCATCGTGCGACCGGGTCCGGTGCAAGGAGGCATGGTCCACCCGTACTTGCGGCGCCGGCAAGGTAAGGAACCCGTAACCTATCCGAGCCCGGAAATGGAAAAGGCGCTGTCGCGCACGCTCGGCGTGCCGATTTTCCAGGAACAGGTGATGCAGGTAGCCATGCTCGCAGCGGGTTTCTCGGCTGGTGAGGCTGACCAACTGCGTCGGGCCATGGCGGCCTGGAAGCGCAAGGGTGGGCTGGAGCATTACTACGACCGCATCGTCTCCGGCATGCTGGAACGCGGGTACGAACGGGAATTTGCCGAGAGCATCTTCCGGCAAATCCAAGGCTTCGGCGAATACGGCTTCCCAGAGAGCCATGCG
Organism: Cupriavidus sp. 8B; assembly: GCF_054589115.1. Classification (NCBI taxonomy): domain Bacteria; kingdom Pseudomonadati; phylum Pseudomonadota; class Betaproteobacteria; order Burkholderiales; family Burkholderiaceae; genus Cupriavidus; species Cupriavidus sp. 8B. The sequence goes on from NZ_BAAILO010000585.1 coordinate 27,885, forward strand.
GCCAGCTTTGCGCTGCTGGTCTACGCCAGCGCCTGGCTGAAATGCCATGAGCCGGCCGTGTTCCTCTGCGCGATGCTCAACAGCCAGCCGATGGGGTTCTACTCGCCTTCGCAGCTCGTGCAGGATGGGAAACGCCACGGTGTCGAAGTGCTGCCAGTGGACGTCACGATCAGCGGCTGGCACTCGTCACTGGAAGCCGTCGACAAGAAGCCGCCAGCGGTTCGGCTCGGCCTCTCGCTGCTGCGCGGGATGCGCGCGGAGGCGGCGCAGCGCATTGAGGAGGCACGCGCCGTGCGCCCATTCTCAGGGACGACTGACCTTGCCCGCCGCGCGAACTTGGATAGGCATGATGTGCAGGTCCTGGCCGCCGGCGACACACTGCGAGCCTTCGCTGGCCACCGACGCAATGCACTCTGGCAGGCCACGGCCGCGGTGCCCGACAAGGATCTGTTGCGGCCTGCCGACGTGCCGGAAGAACTACCTTCACTGGTGGCGCCTAGCGAGGGCGAGGCCATTGTCGCGGACTATCGATCGACGGGCTTGACCCTCAACCGGCATCCGCTGGCGCTGCTGCGACGACATCTCGCCAGCGGCCGGTTCGTGACAGCGGAAACGCTATTCCGCTATCAGGACCGCCAGTTGGCCCGCGGCGCTGGCATCGTGACGGTGCGACAGCGCCCAAGCACCGCGAACGGCGTGCTGTTCATGACCCTCGAGGATGAGACGGGATCGGTCAACGTGATCGTTTGGCCGTCGGTGCTGGAGCGGTTCCGCAAAGAGGTACTGGCCGCTCGCTTGATCGGTGTCCTGGGCCAGTGGCAGTGCGAGGGCGAAGTGAGGCACCTCGTTGCACAGCGGTTGGTGGATCTCACACCGCTGCTCGGCCACCTGGAAACGAGCAGCCGCGATTTCTGCTAGCTGACGGATGCAGCTAGATTCAAAACGCCATGCCGATCTTTCTTATCAAGAATAGGGAAAATTGGGTACACACCCCCCACCTGGACTGGCGGATCGGCACATATTCTCCAGCGCCGTAATACGTGCATTAGGGCGCGAGTTACGATGCCCTTCGGGTCGAAGCGCTGTGAGTTGGCCAACCGGTCAACCCATCGTCTGGGCTGACCACCATTCCGCTCTCGCGCCCGCGCCATGGCGCGCCTTACTATCACCCAGCCTGCGTCACAACATCAAGGTTCTACGGGAAGGCTGATGACATCATCCGTTCCGCAATCTCCTGAAGCGCTGCCCGGGCCGCCGCATCACCGCGCTTTGCTGCTTTTCGCAGAAGTGAAAATCCGTGAGTGGCATCGGCGGAGGAGTGTCGCCCATGCAGATGGAGGAGAGCCAGTCGCGCGGTCGCGTGAACAACCCCGCCGGCCGCTGCGAGGCCATAGAAATGGGCCGCCTTGTCATAGTCGACCGGTAACGATAAATTCTTCAAGCTTGCCGAGGAGCTTGGCCTCCTCGGGACTGGTCTCAGCGTCGAGATCCCAGCCACGATCTTCCAGCTGGCGCAAAGTCGGATGAGGGCGGCCATGCCACCGGTGCCACTCGGCGCCATGCAGCGTTTTGATCAATGTGGTGTCGCTCGGGCCGTCGCCGTGTGCTGGCCGGCCCCTGGTCATTTGCTCGAGATCCAACTGGCCGCTGCTTCAGCCTGTGCACATAGGCAAGGCTGTGGCCGACACCCCGGTCACGCAGCGGGCACTGCTTCCATGCGCCGGTACGCGAGCGCGTCAAGCGCTAAGCACCTGCGCTTGCCTTGGCTCGTTCGCTACTGCGCAGTAGGCAGATTTCATGGGATGAGCGCGCATGCAATCCGCGGGTTCTGCTTTCACCGACAATGCGCAGTAGGCGGCCCTGGCTGTCGCGGCCAGTGCACAATAGGCCGGTACCGTCGATATTGCATGCGCGCAGTATGAGGGTTCCGCGCTCACGGCGCGCGCACCATATGCGCGCTCGCTCGTCGCCGGGCGGGCGCAATACGACGGAGCGGTTAGATTCTGGCCAAACTCCTGCATGCTAAGTGCGTTGCTGGCGTTGGCCAGTGCCTGCAGCCTGGCTTCGTCTTCGAGCCCGTCGATGCCGACATAGGGATCATGGTGCAGTACATGACCGAAGATCCGCTCGCAATCACTCGCATAGCGCTGGGTATCGAGAATGTGGGCGTGCCAGAACTCGTCCACCAGTTCGCTGGGCACCACCGGCGCATCTGGATATTTCGCCGCCAGTTTCAGAAACTGGCGATAGCCGGACTCGGCCGCGGTCAACGTTTTGGCGGTCCAGCGGGCCTGCTCGCGGTGCAGCAGTTTGGCCTTCATCCGGCTGAAATCGAGAGCGTCAATCGCTTGCCACATATGCTTGACGGTTTG